>JAZTXE010000078.1:0-2286 GCA_045636205.1 Eubacteriales bacterium | reverse complement strand
GAGTATTTACATACTCAATCGCCCTTTGGATAATGCCTATCATATTGTCTCCAATTTTTAAGAATTCAAAATTTGACTCACACTCATTATACGATGCGTGCATTATTGCAAGCATAAGCCGTCCGACATTCAGCTTAAGCCGGGTAAAGGAAAATATATCTGTATCACCGCACCCGCGCGCAATAGCGGTGAGCGCCGAGTGCATATCGCTTCCCTCAAGCTCATCCTTGCGCCATACGCATTTGTGCTCGCCGGTATCGAGCGAGAAAAAGAGGTTGAACATCGGGGTATTCTCGGTTGCGGAAAAATCCGCTATAACCGACGGATGAATTTTTATAACGTAGTACGCTCCGCCGTCGTGACTTAAGACATTGACCGAATGTGCGGTATACTTGCGAAGCAGGATAAAATCGCCTTCTCCGAGCAGTGATTTTTCCTCGTTTGAAACAACCTCAAATTTACCGCGCACAACATAAAGAGCTTCTATCGAGCTGTGAATATGCATATCTATCGCGGCACCCGCGCATTTATATACCTGAAGCTCTACATTTGCTCCGTTTGTTGAGGTGACGTACTCCTCGGGCTCTATACGGTAGCTATGCAACTTACTCACCAACCTTCCATAATCGTAAACTTTTTATATTTTACAGATAACTTATTATAACATCCGGTCGCGCATAATGCTATACTAAAATAAAAAAGCAAAGGAGATTTCTAACATGAAGCGTTCTGAAATAAATAAGATACTGCGCGAGAACTTGGAATTTATAAAAGAGCATAAGTTCAATCTCCCGCCGTTTGCGTTCTTTACACCCGAGGAATGGGCGCAAAAAGGGCATGAATACGACGAAATAAGAAACAACATGCTGGGTTGGGATGTTACCGACTACGGCCACGGTGATTTTAAAGGAAACGGTCTTTTCCTCTTTACGATACGCAACGGCTCGATAAATGACGGACCGACCGGAAAGACATATGCAGAGAAGCTTATTATATCCGATGAGGACCAGTACTCACCCATGCACTTCCATCATACCAAGATGGAGGATATTATAAACCGCGGTGGCGGTGTGCTCGTACTTGAGGTTTACAATGCAACCGAGGATAACAAGCTTGCCGACACACCGGTAACCGTCAACATCGACGGCTGCATAAAGCAGGTTGCCGCAGGAACCAAGCTTCGCCTTATGCCGGGCGAGAGCATAACCCTGCCGCAGCGTCAGTACCACGCGTTCTGGGCGGAGAAGGGCAGCGGAAAGGTTTTAATCGGCGAGGTATCCTCGGTAAACGACGATACGGTGGACAACTTCTTCTACGAGGAAATGGCGCGTTTTACAACCATTGAAGAGGATGAAGCGCCGCTGTATCTTCTGTGTAACGAGTATCCCAAGGCGGTGGAAAAATAATGAAAGCGGTAGTTTTCGGAGAAATCCTTTGGGACGTCTTTGGTGATGAGGCGCATATCGGCGGCGCGCCCTTAAATTTCGGCGCGCATATGTCAAAGCTCGGCGCGGATGTGAGCATAGTATCCGCAGTCGGGCGCGATGAGTTTGGCAAGCGCGCAACGGATATTACCGCGGGGTACGGGATTGACGTTTCGCAGGTTGAAGAGCTTGATATGCCGACGGGGTACTGCCGCGTCACATTAAAAGACGGCACGCCCTCATACGAGCTTGTGCGGGATGTGGCATATGATGCGATACCCGAGCCGTCAAGTGATTTTTTTAGCGGTGATGTCCTCTATTTCGGAAGCCTTGCCTGCCGTGATGCGCGCTCACGTGCGACTGCAGAAAAACTGCTCGGCGGCACATGGAATGAGATTTTTTATGACATCAACATCCGCCAGAATTTCTACTCAGACGAGCTTATAGATATGTCCTTAAAGCGCGCGACAATCCTTAAAATCTCGCGCGAGGAGATTTCCGTGTTGGGAATTGACGGCGATTTGGAGCAGATTGCGCTTGAGGTTTCGCGCAGATACCCCAATCTCCGTCACATAATCGTAACGCTTGACAAGGACGGCGCGTTCGCGCTTGAATGTGCATCGGGAAATATTTACTATGCGCCCAAGCCTTCAAGCACGGTGGTTTCCACGGTTGGTGCGGGTGACTCTTTCTCTGCGTGCTTTGTTTACCACCATTTAAAGGGCGACGGAATTGAAAAATCCCTCAGCGCGGCATGCGCGCTCTCGGATTTCGTTGTCACGCGCTTAGAGGCAATACCCGATTACCCCGAAAAATTAAAAAAGGAAATATTATAACGTTAACCCCCGCGGGTGCATTGTTG
>JAZTXE010000077.1:0-18803 GCA_045636205.1 Eubacteriales bacterium | reverse complement strand
GCTAAATCACTTTTCATTATGCACTTTGGTTTGCTGTGATTTCTTACGCAATCCTCAGTAATAATTACCTTTGCAATATTTTCATCAGACGGCACCTCGTACATAATTTCCGTCATGATACCTTCCAATACTGCACGCAATCCGCGCGCACCTATTTCGCGCTCTATTGCCAAGTCAGCGATTGCATTGAGTGCATCATCCTCAAACACGAGCTCAACATCATCCATTGCTAGAAGCTTTTCATACTGCTTTGTGAGTGCATTTTTGGGCTTGGTGAGTATCTGTATCATAGCCTCTCTGTCTAAAGCCTCGAGCGGCGCAATTACAGGAAGACGACCGACAAGCTCCGGGATAATACCGAATTTGAGCAAATCGTGCGGCTGAATCCCTTTCAAAAGCTCGGTTATGTTTGTTTTATTTTTGCTGGTTATCTGCGCTTCAAAGCCCAAACCGCCCTTAGCCGTACGCTTGGATATTACTTTGTCAATACCGTCAAAGGCACCGCCACAGATAAAGAGAATATTCGCGGTATTTATCTGGATAAACTCCTGATGCGGATGCTTACGCCCACCCTGTGGCGGAACATTTGCAACCGTTCCTTCAAGAATTTTCAATATTGCCTGCTGCACACCTTCTCCTGAAACATCGCGCGTTATAGATACGTTTTCGCTTTTGCGGGCAATTTTGTCAATCTCATCAATATATATAATTCCGCGTTCTGCCGCTTCAATATCATAATCTGCGGCTTGAATAAGGCGAAGAAGGATATTTTCAACATCCTCACCCACATATCCGGCCTCGGTAAGCGTAGTTGCATCCGCAATCGCAAACGGAACGTTTAGCATTTTCGCAAGCGTCTGCGCAAAGAGCGTTTTTCCGCATCCGGTCGGACCAATCATAAGAATATTGCTCTTCTGAAGCTCAACACCATCATCGGCTTCCAAATGTGCTATACGCTTATAATGATTGTAAACCGCGACGCTGAGTGCAATTTTTGCCGACTCCTGCCCGACTATATATTCATCGAGCCTTTCGCGAATTTCCGTTGGCTTCATTAAATTAAATTCCGGTGTTTCGGTATTTGCCAACGCACGTTCTTCTGCAAAACTGTCATCTATAAGTTGTTTGCAAATCTTGACGCATTCGTCGCAAATATATGCACCGTTGCCGGTTATAATTCGCTCAACCTCATCTCGCGGTTTGCCGCAAAACGAGCAAACTACTCCTTTAATTTCATCAGACATATACTAAATCCTATCTCCGCGCTTAAACCCCATGTGTCCGCCGATGCGCGGTATATTAACGGACTTTCTATCTTTTATCGATAACCTTATCAATAAGACCGTATTCCATAGCCTCCTGAGCGGTCATGAAATTATCACGTTCAGTATCTCTCTCAACTATCTCAAGCGGTTTTCCGGTCACATCTGCAAGAATGTTATTGAGCTTTGACTTAATCTTCAATATGCGGTCGGTGTGAATTTTTATATCCGTAGCCTGACCTTGGAAACCCGCAAGAGGCTGATGAATCATGATTTCAGAATTCGGAAGAGCAAGACGTTTGCCCTTTGCCCCTGCAGACAAAAGAAACGCACCCATGCTTGCCGCCATGCCCACGCAAATTGTAGACACGTCACACTTTATATACTGCATCGTATCATAAATTGCCATGCCTGAAGTAATAGAACCTCCCGGACTGTTGATATAAAACTGAATATCTTTATCCATATCCTGTGCCTCAAGATACAAAAGCTGAGCTACAACTAAGCTCGCAGTTGCATCGTTTACTTCATCGGACAAAAAGATAATGCGGTCATTTAACAGACGTGAAAAAATATCATATGATCTTTCACCACGATTTGTCTGTTCAACTACCATAGGTACCAAGCTGTTAAACATGAGCCTTCACTCCTTAAATAAATTGTCTTATTTTGACGATTCTTTAAAATATGCACAGTGGGCGACCTAAGCCGCCCACCCCTTATGTTAAATTATGGTCACGAAAATAAGTAATTATTCCTTATCTTCAGCCTTTTTTGTTGTACGCTTCTTGGTTGCAGGCTTCTCAGTCGCATCAGCTGCATCAGCTTTTTTTGCAGTTGTCTTCTTCGCAGTCGTTGACTTTGAAGCAGTGGACTTAGCAGCTGTTGACTTGGATGCTGCAGACTTAGCGGTAGTAGACTTTGAAGCAGTTGACTTGGAAGCTGTGGTCTTCTTAGCCGGAGCCTTTTTCTCTCCGTCTTCCTTATCCTCAGCAGTCTTCTTTGCGGTTGACTTCTTAGCCGCTGGCTTTTTTGCTGCTTCCGGTCCAACCAACTTAGCCTTTGAATTATCACGAATGAACTCAGAAGTCTTTATTGAAATAATATCCTGCTTCATTGCGCCTTCCGGAATGTAGCTCTTTACGCGCTCAACCGGCATGCCGTACTGTTCAGCAAGCTTGTTGTACTCAGCTTCAACATCCTCAGCAGTAACTTCAAGCTTCTCAAGCTCAGCAATCTTCTCAAGAGCCAGGGTAACTTTAACCTGACGCTCTGCACCCTCGCGGAAGTTCTTGCGGAAGCCTTCCATGTCCATGCCGCTCATCTGCAGATAAGCATCCATGGTGATACCCTGTGCGGATACACGGTTTGCAAAATCTTCAACAACGCGGTCAAGCTGACGCTCAACCATAACCTCGGGTAATTCAACGGTCATGTTATCAACAATCTGGTCGAGAACTGCATTTTCAAAAGCCTCGTCAGACATTTTCTGACGGCTCTCCGCAATCTTATTCTTAATATCTTCCTTGAGTTCATCAAGGGTATCCATCTCGGAAACATCCTTTGCAAACTCATCATCAAGTTCAGGAAGCTCGGTTTCCTTAACTTCAAGAACCTTAACTTTAAATACAGCCGGCTTTCCTGCCAGGTCTTCCGCATGATACTCCTCGGGGAAAGTTACATTCACATCAACGTCTGCACCCGCAACTGCGCCGATGAGCTGATCCTCAAAGCCCGGAATAAAGTGGTTGGAGCCGAGTTTTAAGTTGTGCTTCTCAGCCTTGCCGCCTTCAAACGGCATACCGTCAACAAAGCCTTCAAAATCGATAACAACAGTGTCACCCTCTGCTGCTGCACGATCGACGTTAATCATACGTGCGTTGCGCTCACGCAGACGGTTGAGTTCGTCATTTATATCAACATCGGAAACTATAACCTCAAGCTTATTTGCAGTCAGGCCCTTGTACTCACCCAAAGTAACCTCCGGCTTTACAACGACGGTTGCCTTAAAGGTGAATCCGTTATCATCAAGCTCGTCAAGCTCTACCTGCGGCTCGTCTACCGGCTCAATCTTAGCTTCTTCGACTGCTGCATCATAAGCTGCCGGAAATGCAAAGTTAACTGCATCCTCCATAAAGATGCTTGTTCCGTACATACGCTCGATAATCTTTCTCGGAGCTTTGCCCTTGCGGAATCCCGGAATATTGATTCTTGAAACGTTCTTGCGATAAGAACGGTCCATAGCCGCATCAAATTCCGCTTTTTCCACCTGGACTTCCAGCATAACCTTGCTGTTTTCCAATTTCTCAACTGATTTCAGTTTCATAGTACATTTCCTCCAAAACTTCAATTGCATCTGATATATTTTATCAAATGTTTAAAAGAATTTCTATAGCTTTCCAAAGTTTTTTTATGTTTTTACAAATTTTTATATAAAGTCGCGAAAAAATTGGTGTTTCTCGCTAAAATACGTATCACTTTCTACAATAAAAACGGGGTAAAATTCAAATAATCCGAAGATATAAGCTTATACTCAACACCGTTTTTCACACCTTCAAATGCCAAGCGGTGGCTTCCGCCATGCAAATGACCGTATAAACAACACGAAACTTTATACTTTTCCAAAAGCTCACATATCTCCTTGCACTCGTATCCCTCATAGAGTGGCGGATAGTGCAAAACACATACTGTGCGCTTTCCATTAAGCTGTTCACCGGCTTTAAGAGATGCTTCAAGGCGGCATAGTTCACGATTATAGACTTTATTAGACGCATCTGCTTTGCCCTGATCCAGAAACCATCCGCGCGTTCCGCAAATTACCGTATCTTCATAAATAAAAGCATTGTTATGAAGTATATCAACACTCTCAATACCGTTTTCGGCAAAGCATCTTTTAATTTTCGAAACAGTTTCCCACCAATAGTCGTGATTGCCTTTAAGTATAAGCTTTTTCCCGGGCAGCTTGTCAACAAACTTAAAATCCGGAATTACCCCATCAAAATTCATCGCCCATGACAAATCACCTGCGAGAACTACAATGTCATCATCCTTTACACCAGAAAAACCCTCTATAAGTTTTTCCGGATGGTTATCCCATGCTTCCCCAAATATATCCATAGGTTTATCCGCACCAAAGGACAGATGCAAATCCCCGATAGCGTAGATTGCCATGAATTCACCTCATTACCCCAAGAAGCTAAATACGGTTTCTGCAATATCCTCCCGCTCAACCGCACCGGTAAATCTTTCAGCCAAATCTTTAAGCGCAGCCAATGGCTCAGGAACAGAATTCTGCGTTGTCTTTGAAAGAATATCCAAAAGCTCAACACCGTCTAAATCCACATCAATACCGAGCGCTGAAAGAACACTGTCTGAAAACTTAAACGGACTTGCGGTTGATGCTATAAGCGTCTTAGTTTTATCTCCGCTCTCGTTTTTATATTTTTCATATACGCCGATTGCAACAGCAGTATGAGTGTCAACAAGATACTTGTGCTCGCTGAACACCCTTGAAATAGTTTTCATTGTCTCATCATCGTCGCAGTAATCTGCAAAGAACAACGCATCAAGCTTAGCTTTTATATCCGCATTAACGGTATATGCTCCGGTCTCCGAGAGTTTTGCCATGTATTTGCGGATTGTCGCCGCATCATTTTCCGCCATATGGAAAAGCAGGCGCTCCAAATTGCTTGAAACAAGTATGTCCATCGCGGGTGATGCCGTCATATGGAACTCTCTTTGTTTATCGTACTTACCTGTTTTGAAAAAGTCTGTCAAAACATTGTTCCTGTTAGATGCACAGATAAGCTTCTTTATCGGAATCCCCATTTCCTTTGCATAAAACGCGGCAAGGATATTGCCGAAATTACCGGTGGGAACACATACGTTTATCTCCTCACCCTCGCTTACTTCACCGCTTGCAAGCATATCGCAATATCCTGAAACATAGTACGCAATCTGAGGTACTGCTCTGCCCCAGTTGATAGAGTTTGCAGAAGAGAAGAAACATTTTTTCTCCGCCGCACGCTCTCTGAGCGCCTCATCAGAGAAAATCTCCTTCATTTTACTTTGAACGTTATCAAAGTTACCGTAGACAGATGAAACAAACACATTCTCGCCCGCCTGAGTGGTCATCTGCAACTCCTGTACACGGCTTACACCGTCCTTGGGGTAGAAAACCGCTATCTTTGTTCCCGGCACATCAGCAAATCCGTCAAGCGCCGCCTTACCCGTGTCACCGGATGTAGCAACCAAGATTACCGCACACTTATTCTCACCGGTCTTTTTAAGCGATGCAGTCAATAAGTACGGCAGCATCTGCAACGCCATATCCTTAAATGCGCAAGTAGGTCCATGCCACAGCTCCAAAACGTTTGCAGTATCATCAAGCTTATAAACAGGTGCTGCAGATGTAGCCTTAAACTTTTCCTCACTATATGCCTTCGACGCATATTCGCAGAGTTCTTCATCTGTGAAATCAGTCAAAAACTTGCCCAGAACAAATGCCGCACGTTGCGCATAATCCATCTGGCATAATTTCTTGATTTCTTCCTCACTCAACTTAGGGATGCTTATCGGAGCAAATAGACCGCCGTCACGGCTCAAACCTTGAGCGATAGCTTTTGCCGACGGAACACGAATCTCCGTATCCCTTGTACTGTAATATTCCATAATAACCTCCCGTTGTTATGTAAAAGCGTGTTCAATATGCTCAATATCTGCATGACCGTTTATACCGTCAGGTGCATATATCTCTATCACATCAAATCTTGGCTGGGATTTCGTAGGATTTTTCGAAAGCCATAGCTCGGCACACATTTTTATCTTATCGCACTTAGAGTGCGACACGAACTCGCGCGCGGACGCAAAATCCTTGTTTTTCCGAAGCTTGACTTCAACAAATGCCAACACACCGCGTTTTTCTGCAATTATATCAACCTCACCGAATCTGGTATAGTAATTAACCGCTACCAGCCGATACTTTTTCTTCCTCAGATACTCCGCAGCCAAAGCTTCTCCCCACTTACCCAAAAGCCTTTTATCCATTATATCCTGCCTTTCAAAAACGACAGCCTATGTATCGGGCAAGGACCAAATTTTTCAATAGCCTCATAATGAGCTTTGGTCGGATACCCTTTGTGTTTAGAAAAACCGTATTGTGGGTATTTCTCATCATATTCTTTCAAAAGCCTGTCACGGCTTACTTTAGCAAGGATCGAAGCCGCTGCAATAGAAGCAGACAAGCTATCTCCTTTTACAACGCTTTTTGCGCGAACCGGGATATTCCGAACCATGTTGCCGTCAATCAAAGCAAAATCAGGAAGTGGACTAATCTGTTCAATAGCTCTTCTCATAGCTAAAAAAGACGCATTTAAAATATTAATTTCTTCTATTTCTTCTACTTCGGCACACGCTATACCGTAGCCCACTGCTTTTTGGATGATTATATCAAAAAGCTCTTCGCGTTTTTTCTCTGAAAGCTTTTTGGAATCGTTAAGCCCCTCAATATTTTCCCCGTAAGGCAAAATTACCGCAGCTGCATACACGGGTCCTGCAAGCGGTCCGCGCCCGGCCTCATCAACTCCACAAATTCGCACAAAGCCCTGCCCTCGCATTTCGGCTTCAAATTTCCAAAACTCAGTCACGACTTTACCACTCCTCTTGAAGAATGGACTCATTCCCGCGCAGACAAAGGCTTTCAAGCGGCTCTCTATCCATGTCCGCAGGTACTTCAAGCGTTATTCTGCCAAGCGTTCCTGCGCGGAATTCATCAAGGAGGACATTTGCCATGCGCGTATAGTCAACTTCACCGCCGGATATAAGAAATCCGCGTTTCTTGCCTGCTGCAGTAAGCAAATCAAGTCCTGTCATTTCCGAAGATACTTCTATTTTATATCGTGTTTCCAAGGCTTTAGGATATTTATCCGAAAGAACCTCCATAAGAAAACATGCCAAGGTTTCAACATCTAAAATATCATCCTTGACTGCTCCGGTAAACGCCAAATGCAATCCGGCACGTTTATCCTCAAACTTTGGCCAAAGGATACCCGGCGTATCCATCATATCCACGCCCGCATCCGGAACAGCTATCCACTGTTTCCCACGCGTTACACCTGGGCGATTCTCAGCTTTTGCTGCAGTTCGACCTGCGACTTTGTTGATAAAGGTGGACTTACCTACATTAGGTATTCCGCAAATCATAACTTTTATCGGACGTCCCGCCATACCCTTTTCCGCATACTTTTCAAGCTTCTCCGAAAGAAGCTCACGAAGTACACTTCCAAAGCGCGAAACGCCTGCTCCGCTTTTGGCATTGCTTTCCAGTACCGCCATACCTTTATCAGCAAAGTATTTTGACCATGCCTGCGTAACGCTTGCATCCGCTAAATCCACGCGATTTAGCAGAATAAGACGTGGTTTTCCCTTAGCAAGCTCATCCAAATCAGGATTACGGCTTGACACAGGTATACGTGCATCGAGTATCTCACATACCGCGTCAACATACTTTAAATTTTCACCGATAAGCCTCCGGGTCTTGGTCATATGCCCCGGATACCATTGTATATTCATCTTACATTCTCCGCTATTAATCTACCGGGCCAATTTGATTAAATGGATATATCCTTATCAAAAGCCTGCCTAAAATATATTTCTCATCCACCATTCCGAGGCTTGAAACTCGGCTGTCAGAGCTGTGCATTCTGTTATCACCCATTACAAACACGCAGTTTTCTGGAACCGTAACCGGAAATTGCACATCAAACTGTCTCTTCGTTTTCTCAGCTATATACGGCTCATCTATCACTTTACCGTCAATCTTTACTACACCCGTATCAAAATTAATATCGACAGTCTGCCCCTCCACCGCTATAATGCGCTTTACAATCGGCTGCTCCATAAACTGTTTCTTTGTAAGAACTACTATGTCACCGGGCTCCGGGTCATAGAACAGATTAGAAATAATCATCCAATCCTTATCGTGCAGAGTGGGTTTCATAGAATCTCCATCAACACCTATGATGCGGAACATAAACACAAATATAAAAATAACCGCAGTTAATATAACCGCAATATTCTGCACCCAATCAAAGAGCTCATTGCGGAACACATCTGCACCAGACTCTTTCTCGACCTCAGCTTCAGGTATATTTGCTTGCAGCTCATCATATTCTGACATTCATTTTCCCCCTATCTGAATTATTCCACAAGAAGGGTAAAATCAAAACAAATAGAAAAGCAGGGTGGACGGTCCGTCCACCCTACCTCACTGTTAGATATCCTCTTTAACCTTCGCAGCCTTACCAACTCTGTCACGCAGGTAATAGAGTTTTGCACGGCGAACTTTACCCTTACGTACAAGCTCAACCTTGCTGACATGCGGAGAGTGGATCGGGAAAACCTTCTCAACACCTACACCGTAAGATACACGGCGTACGGTCATGGTCTCCTGAATTCCACCGTGCTTCTTGGCAATGATAGTGCCTTCAAACACCTGGATTCTTTCGCGGTTGCCTTCCTTGATCAGAACGTGAACACGAACAGTGTCACCAACGCTGATGCGCGGAAGCTCCTTCTTAATCTGGCTATCAGTTAAAGCCTTGCAGAGATCCATTATATGGACCCTCCCTTCTCATAGATGTTCGTACCGCAAATTATAACGCGGCAGAGGACTATCCGTTATATACCAAAAGATGATACCACATTATTAAAATAATTGCAAGTGTTTTTATCGGAATTCTTTAAGATTTTTATCAAAAACTTTTATTCTGTGGTATTTTGCAAAGTTTGGAGTGCACTCCGGCAGATATTTTTCAACCGCACGCAAAATATATTCCGGGTTTAAATTGTCATTTCCCGCGCAAAGGCATGCATCAATAATCAAATTATTCTCATCGACCTTTACCGATATTTCCTTTATAAATTCAGTAAGGTCAACTTCCTTCTCGCCGCTTTTGCTCTTTTTTATCATCGCAAGTGGCTTGCGGTTAAAGAGCTCACCTATTTTCTCCTCCGCCCCACTCGGAATACCGTTATCATATTCAAAGGTGATGATATACTGCGACGCACCTATTTCGCCGACCTTCGTGCCGTTTTCATACGCCTCAGTAATTTCAAACCCCTCAGGCGCCGCAGCATTTAAACGGCTGCATATTTCCTCGGTTGAAATATCATTTAACACAACTATATCCATAAATTCACATTCACTTGTATACCCAAGCGAAAGAGGAAGCGCAATAGACAAGTACGGATGTGGATTAAAACCCTCGCTGTGTTTAACCTCTATTTCGGCGCGCCCTATAACGCGCTGCAGTGTACGCATGGTATCCAAATGCGACAAATACGCACCGCGACCGAGCTTTTTATACTTAACCCGCATCTTACGCATCACATTTGCCTCCCTTCAGCAAGCATGATGCACCGCATCCGGTACACTTAACACGGCAATCCGGTGAAATTTCCGACTTATATGCCTGCTCATTTTCATGCCACAAATGCTTTTTCGTAACACCCGGAGAAATATGGTCCCACGGATGTATTTCATCCTTAGAACGCTCACGGTTGGCGTAAAACTCAGGACTCAATCCGCAATCCTCAATGGATTTTATCCACATATCAAAATCAAAATGCTCGCTCCATCCGTCAAGCTTAGCACCATTTCTCCACGCTTTTTCAATAGCCGCGCCCAATCTGCGGTCACCGCGGGCAAACACAGCCTCGAGATAGCTTGTGTCCGGCTCATGCCAGTTATAGGTTATCGCGCGGGAAGTTATGCTGTCTTTGAGTAGCAGCGCTTTCCTTCTGAATTCCTCGCGCGTATTCTGACCAAACCACTGGAACGGAGTCCACGGCTTCGGCACAAAGCATGACGCACTCACGGTTATCTTTACGCCGCGCTGCTTATTGGACGCATATTTTTTCCATGTCCAAAGCACCTTCTGCGCAAGCTCTGCAATCCCCTTTATATCTTCATCCGTCTCAGTCGGAAGACCTATCATGAAATAAAGCTTGACCGAGCTCCATCCACCCTCAAATGCAACCTTACACGCATTGAGTATCTCCTCTTCGTTAAGGTTTTTATTTATAGCCGCGCGCAAGCGTGCAGTTCCCGCCTCAGGTGCGAATGTAAGCCCGCTCTTTCGCACTTTTTGTATACGCTGCATTAAATCAACCGAGAAATTATCCGCGCGCAATGAAGGCATCTGCAAGCTCGTCATATGCGGCTCGCACCAATCGAGAAGCCCGTCACAAAGCGTCCTGAGCTCGCGGTAGTCACTTGTAGAAAGCGATGCAAGCGATATTTCCTGATACCCTGAGCTTTTGCACATGTTAATGCCTTGTTTTATAAGTGTTTCCGCCTTCTTAGCACGTACCGGACGATACGCATACCCCGCCTGACAAAAACGGCAACCGCGTATGCAACCTCTGAAAATTTCAAGAACCGCGCGGTCATGTACAATCTCCGTAGACGGAACAAGCATTTTTTCTGGAGCATAGGATTTGTCCAGATCCTCGATTATGCGCTTTACTACACGCTCGGGTGCACCATTTGTAGCACTTACGGATTTTATCGTTCCGTCCTCATTATAAGAAATGTCATACAAGCTCGGAACATAAGTACCCGGAATTTGCGCCGCAGCAATTAAAAACTCTTTCTTGGTCTTACCTTCTTCTTTATATTGCTGATAGAGATTAAGTATTTCAGGCAAAGACTCCTCACCCTCACCGATTGAAAACAAATCCACAAAATCGCACAGTGGCTCTGGATTGTACGTACACGGTCCTCCTGCTATTACAAGAGGCGCATCATCATCTCTATCCTCAGCACGCACGGGTATCCCCGCAAGGTCAAGCATATTGAGAACCGCAGTATAGCTCATCTCATACTGCATAGTAAACCCTATCACATCAAACTCGTCGAGCGGATCACCGCTTTCAAGACCGTAGAGCTTAATATTATTCTCACGCATTTCCTTTTCCATATCCGGCCAAACCGCAAATGCTCGCTCGCACCAAATATTTTCACTCTCATTTATAAGACCGTACAAAATACGAAGTCCCAAGTGAGACATACCTATCTCATAAATATCCGGAAAACAAAATGCAAATCTTAATTTTACATTTTTCTTATCTTTAATAATTGAATTATACTCTCCACCGGTATAACGCGCAGGTTTTTGTACCCGCATCAAAATTCGTTCAAGTCCCTTTTGCATGTTCTACCTCCAATTTGAGAACTATTATATAATAATATCCCAAATCAAAGGATTTGACAAGTACCGACGAGGTCAAAATTCCATATCACAAAAACACTCATTTACTTAAAAACAATACTTTTTGCAACCGCCACTGCAATAAACACGCAAAAAACCGTCAACGACGGTTGAAATCCTACCCTAAAATTAAACAAAGCGCAAAACACCAGCACTACCCCTGCACTCACAACTCCCCAAAATACACATATAGCATTTGCAACATTCTCATCCAAAATCGTCAGCAAAAAACATCTGAGCATTCTGCCACCATCAAGCGGATATGCAGGAATTAAATTCAAAACAGCAAGCATAAGATTTATGCCCGCGAATATAAAAAACGTGTTATTCTGAAAATACTGCCCCAGTGCAGAAAAAGCATACGCAGCAACTGCAGATGCTGCCGGTCCTGCCGCAGCTATCAAAAACTCCTTCTTATACGGTATCATGGGATATTTGCCAAGCTCTATATACGCGCCGTAAAGTGTAAGTTTTATCCTCTCGGCACGCTCTCCGCATATATATATCGCTGCAAGGTGCGCTACTTCATGTACCAAAGCAGATGTACCCGCAAGCAAAAACATATTTTCACTGTCAATGCATAAAATAAACGCAATAAGCAGAAAAAATCCCGCACCGATTTCAATCTCAGGTATGTATTTTAAAAATCCCCTCATATATTTTCGGGTGAAATATAATATTTGGGATTAAGGCGCATACTTCCTTTTCTAACTTCAAAATGCAAATGCGGCCCGGTAGAAAGTCCTGTAGAGCCGACTTCTGCAATTTTCTGTCCCAGCTTCACACGCTGTCCTTCTTTCACATTAAGTTTTGAATTATGGCCATAAAACGAGCGTATTCCATCCGCATGCTCAATAAGTACATAATTACCATAAACTTTATTCGTACTCGCCTGAAGAACCGTACCCGCCGCAAACGCTTTTACCGAACGCCCTTTATTCGCTGCTATATCCATTCCGGTATGAAAGCCAGCATCTCCCTCTACCGGATGATCTCTATATCCATATGGAGACGTAATTTTGCCGCAAACCGGAACACACGTTTTAAATGACACATTGACCTTATCATAGCTGCAATTTGACGGCGGTGGGATAACAAACGGTTCGGCTTTTGTATCATCAGAAAGCTCAGCTTCACTCATTTCGAAGCTGAGCTTTTCTATTTCCACCTGGTCTGTAAAGTCAAGTTGGTTTGCTTGTGTGGGTGGTTCTTCCTGCACCGTATTATATGTATCATAAAAATTTTTATTTATTACCTCTTCAGGTAAATCTTCATCCACCTTTATTTCTGAGGAAACCTCTTGAGCCGGCGCTTGAGTAAGTTCTTTAAACACACTTATTATTTTCTCATCCCCACTCACCGCACGACCTATCGTTTCTGCAGCCTGTTTATAATCAAAATTACTGTTTATTACCTTGTAAACCTTATCATTAAGCACGCTTTCGCCGAAACCAAACTTAACAACCGCTCCGGTCAATAATATCAGTGCACATAATGTTACTTTGGTAAATTTTCTTTTCTCTTGCTCCCTTTTTCCTTTTTTCCTCCGGATGTTTCTGTTATTTACCTGATAAATTTCTTTGTTCAACGCAGTGACCCCCCTTATATAAAAACGATAGCACAATAACACTTTATTTCCCTTGCCATTTTTACGTAAATATTGTATGCTAAAATATATTAACAAAGGGTGTGATTTTATGACTATACGCGATATAACAAAAAAAGACTACGACATCTTCATGGAGATGTGCCGTGATTTCTATAGTGGCGACGCAGTAGATCATTCAGTGGACGATAATAACTTCAAAAAAACCTTCAATGAGCTTATAAACAACAATCCGCTCATTCGCGCTTTTATTTTAGAGATTGACGGTGAGTGTGCAGGATATGCCCAACTCTCATTTACATGGAGCAATGAAGCCGGAGGATTCACCGTCTGGCTTGAAGAAATCTATATAAAACCTGAATTTCGCGGGCGCAAGCTCGGCACGGAGCTTATCAAATTCATCCTTAATGAATATAAAAACAAAGCCTGCCGTTTCAGACTTGAGGTTTCACCGTCTAACACCTCTGCAATGAAGCTCTATAACAGATTGGGTTTTACCAACCTCAACTACCTTCAGATGACAATTGATAAATAGCATAAAAAAATCCTGAACACAAGAGTCTGTGTTCAGGATTTTTATTATTTATTGAGTTTGTATTTGCACATTTTCTTATCCCCACACCCGGGGCATCTGAGGTATCGCCTGGTTGGGGTATGCGGAGCAAAAATATATTCTTTCATACTAGGAGTAAATCTTTCGCCGCAGTCCGGGCATTCAAAGCTTCCGTAACTGAGCTCAAGAACACAAGCTCTTCCCGCGCTCGTAATGATAAGCGCTATCCCAAGCACTATAAGTATTATCCTTGTTAGCGTGTCAGCATGTAAAACTTCGCCTATCAGAAACAGTGAAACACCTGCAATAATACCGGCAAAAACAGCCGCATATCCCAGATAGAATTTTTTAATGTTGAAATTCTCGTTATTTTCCACAGTGATATGTCCCCTTTATCCTACAGAGTGACATTCTCCATCCAGCTTCCCTCATCTTCACACTTTTTATCGCGTGTCATGAGCTCTGCTATAGCACTTTCAGGAGTTTTGCCATCATAAAGGATTTTATACGCCTGCTCAGTAATCGGCATTTCTATACCGGTTTTATCCGCCAGGATTTTTCCTGCGTTGGTCGCATAATACCCCTCAACAACAGCACCTACTCGCTCAACTGCTTCCTCAGGGCTTATACCTTCACCTATCATAATACCCGCACGACGGTTTCTTGAATGCATAGATGTACATGTTACTATCAAATCGCCGACTCCTGCAAGACCTGCAAATGTCTCACTGCGTCCGCCTAAAGCCACACCCAAGCGTGCCATCTCAGCAAGACCTCGCGTCATTAATGCCGCCTTGGTATTGTCTCCGCACTTCATTCCGTCGCATATACCCGCTGCCAGTGCAATAACATTCTTTAATGCACCGCCTAATTCAACACCGATTATATCTGATGTAATATATACGCGGAAAGTATCATTCATAAATGCATCCTGAACAATCTCCGCCGCGCGTCTGCTGCGCGATGCAGCGATGATTGCCGTCGGAACACCGCGACCAACCTCCTCAGCATGAGAAGGTCCTGAAAGTGCAACTATATCATTCGAGCCGCCTATCGCATCTTCAATGATTTCACTAAGACGCTTGCCGCTATCCTTATCTATTCCTTTGGAAACATTTACTACAACAGTATTCTCGGATAAATGCGCTTTTATATTCGTAGCAGTTTTGCCAACCGCAAACGACGGTGTCGCCATTACGACAATATCCGCACCGTTTACCGCGCTTATATCGCATGTAAGCTTTAATTCATCCGGAAACTTTACGCCGGCTAAAAACTGACGATTCTCACGGTCATGGCACAACGTTTGATATTCACTTTCCAAAAATGACCACAACGCGACATCATGCCCATATTTTGCAAGCATCACAGCAAGCGCGGTTCCCCAACCTCCGCTGCCGAGCACAACTATCTTCATCAAGCTGACACCTCGCAATTTCACTTAATCTTTTTTCTTATTAAAAGAGAACTTATTCTCGGTTCCGCCAATTAACCTCTTTATGTTCCCGCGATGCATCCAAATGACAAATGCCCCCAAAAGGAACCCGATTAAGGCTGTCGGATAATCGTTATGATGAAAAACAATCATCGTAACAGCTACGGCAGTTGCCGCAGCAATCGAACCAACGGATACGTATTTTGTAATTAACACGCCGATTAAAAATGCGGCAAGGGCAATCGCCAGAATACGTATATCGAAAAACGCAAGAACCGCTCCGATTGTCAGAACTCCCTTGCCTCCTTTAAATCCGAAATATACCGGAAAGATATGTCCGAGTGCAACAGCCGCTCCCGCTATCATCTTCCCGAGTCCGCCGAACTGATCCAGTTCGTCAAATACAAGTCCTGCAATAACTACTGCCGCAATTCCCTTAAGCACATCGCCAAGCATTACAAGCAGAGTCTTTTTTCCGCCCATCATGCGGTATGCGTTTGTACTTCCCGCATTCCCGCTTCCGTACTGACGCACATCCTTTTTCATGAATATCTTAGAAAAAATTATTGCGAAATTCAAGCTTCCGAGCAAATAAGAAATCACAGCAACTGCAACGTATTTAACCCACATTTCCATGTCAGCCGTTCTCCCCTCTCTGGCGAATTACGATACGCACTGGAGTACCCTCCAGTCCAAAGGTTTCACGTATACGGTTTTCCAAATATCTCTGATATGAAAAATGGAAGAGTTTTGCATCATTGCAAAACATAACAAAGTTAGGCGGCTTTACACCCGTCTGGGTGATGTAATATACCTTGAGTCTCTTTCCCCTGTCTGTAGGTGGCTGAACTCGTGTGGTAGCATCCGCCAAAACATTGTTTAGCATACCCGTGGTAATGCGCATCGAACTCTGCTCATTGACATGGTTTATCATTTCATAGAGCTTATTTACGCGCTGTCCGGTTTTCGCCGAGATAAATATAATAGGTGCATAAGGCATAAACGCAAAGCCTATCCGTATGTCATCCGTCATTTTCTTCATGGTTTTATCGTCTTTTTCGATAATATCCCACTTATTTACAACTATTATTGACGCCTTGCCCGCCTCGTGAGCTATACCTGCAATCTTGGTATCCTGCTCAGTAACACCTTCCTGAGCATCTATCATTATAAGACACACATCACTACGCTCAACCGCCATTGTAGAGCGAAGCACAGAGAAGCGTTCTACATCGTCATTTACTTTGGATTTCTTGCGTATTCCCGCAGTATCGATAATAGTATAGCTTCCGAACTCATTGTCAAAGCTTGCGTCAACAGCATCACGTGTGGTTCCGGGAATATTACTTACTATTACGCGCTCTTCACCTAAAATCTGATTTGTAAGTGAAGACTTACCCACATTCGGTTTTCCTATTACTGCAATCTTTATGCGCCCGTCGTCAATCTCTTCTTCGTCCTCATCCGGAAAATGCTCGACACAGGCATCAAGCAAATCACCGGTTCCGTGACCGTGAAGCGCTGAAACCGCAATAGGATCACCCAATCCCAAATTATAGAACTCATAAAATTCAGGTGGCGGCTCACCGATTGAATCCGACTTATTTACAGCTAAAACAAGCGGTTTTTTAGAACGCAGGAGCATGCTTGCCACTTCTTTATCCGCAGCGGTTACTCCGGTTCTTAAATCCGTTATGAGCACAATAACATCCGCATTTTCCACTGCAAGCTCAGCCTGCTCGCGCATAAAACGCAGAATCTCATTATCTGTATGCGGTTCAATTCCGCCCGTATCGACCAAAGAGAACACACGACCGTTCCACTCGCAATCCGCATAAAGCCTGTCACGCGTTACACCAGGCGTATCCTCAACGATGGACATTCTTTTGCCTATTAACTTGTTAAATAACATGGACTTGCCGACATTCGGTCTGCCGACAATAGCTACAACCGGTTTTGACATATGCGTCCACCTTCTTTCATTCGTTTTTTATGCTCCTAAAATGCTATCAAGCAGAACCCCGCCGTCATTCATAACAGGAATTATGGGTACACCAAGCTCACGCTCTGCCTGCTCAACGGACACATCATCGAGAAAAACATGCGTACCGTGCCTGAGCATAACTTCAGGTATAAAAATTCTCTCGCCAAGGTCTCTTCCCAACAGCTCACGTATCAAATCCCTGCCGGTAACCAGTCCCGCCACATCAATAGTTTCTCCAAAAAAACGGTTTGGCACAGGCACTACCTGCCACTTAAATACATTATTACATTTTTTTGCCAAATCGTCAATGAGTTTTGCAATAAAAGGTGCAGCAGAAACTCCGGTCGCTATGGTAAACGGCGCTATAATTTCATCTCCTGAAACATCCTCAAGAGCAAACTTAAATTCTTCCTCCATTAGCGCAAGAAGCCCGACTCCGTTTTCAAGTTGCGGATAGTCCTCATAATACTCGGTATCCGGAATATCCCTTCCGGCTTTTATATACAACTCATCACCGCAGAAGACTATTCTCGACCCATGCTCACGCACGCATCTGTCCCCTGCCTCATTTACAATATCTATTATTTCACACGCGGTCTTTTTATCCACAGGGTTTAATGGATATAAATTTTCCCTGAAACGCGTAAGTCCCACCGGAACAACCGAAACGCTGCCGACAGACGGTGCGAGGCTTATTAAATCCTCTAATGACTTTTTTAAAACCTCACCGTCATTAACACCCGGGCAAGCTACAATCTGGCAATTTAAGGTAATGTTAGCTTGCGCAAAGCGTTTAAGAATATTCATGCACTCTCCCGCACGAGGATTGCCGAGCATTTTTCTGCGTACCTCAGGGTCAGTTGCGTGAACAGACACATTTATCGGACTTATTCGCATGCGTATCATGCGTTCTATATCCTTCTCACTCAAATTTGTAAGCGAAATATAATTTCCCATCAAAAAAGACATGCGCGCATCATCATCTTTAAAATACAAAGTTTCGCGCATACCTTCCGGCAACTGGTCTATAAAACAAAAAATGCACTTATTGGCGCATCTTTTTGCTTTATCCATGAGATAGCTCTCGAAGACCAGCCCCAAGTCTTCTCCCTCTTGTTTTCGCACGCGCACGTTTCTGTCCCCAACCTTGATGTTAAGCACCGAATCGTATGAATAAAACTTATAATCAAGCACATCAGCTATAGAATGACCGTTAATCGAAACAAGGTCCTCTCCTGCCTTTATCCGTGCTTTATACGCAAGACTTCCGTGTTCTACCTGGCATATTTTCGCGCACATCCGGCGCCACCTCCTTTGGACAGAAAAATAGAGGAGGACTGTTTCATCCACCTCTATCAACTGTCGAAGTTTATCTTCGATTAATATTTGCCGCTGCGACAAGAGGATACACTGGTTTATTTGCCGGCATCGGATGACGCAATCACATCACGCCCATTATAAGTTCCACAGTTCTTGCAAGCTCTGTGAGACAGCTTCATAGCACCACACTTCGGGCATGCAGAAATTCCCGGCAGCGTAAGCTTCCAGTGAGCGCTGCGATTTTTATCGCGTCTGGATTTTGAGTGTTTTCTGGTTGGTACCGCCATCAGTGACACCTCCTTAATTTGACCATGTCTTTAAAGCATTAACTATTCATCAAGCAACTGTCGAAGTTTCATTAACCTGGGGTCA
>JAZTXE010000076.1:0-10618 GCA_045636205.1 Eubacteriales bacterium | reverse complement strand
CGGCGGATTCGATCAGTAATAGTAACATAACATTTTGCAGGTAGGATATTAATTAAATATTCTACCTGCAACGTACCTAAACGAGAATGTATGGGAATAGTTGGGACCTGAAAAGCCTTACCCTTGAGGGGAAGGTGGGTTGCGACATTCCGCCTGCGGTGCATCGTAAACGCTGCACCCTACACTTACGTAGGTGTATTACCCCATAAGGCTCCACTTGTCAGGGGAGCTGGATTTTGCCGTAGGCAAAAGACTGAGGGGTAGTCCTTCGACATCTCTCCCTCGGTCAGCTTCGCTGACAGCTCCCTCATCAGAGGGAGCCTATGGGACGCAAGACGTGACGTGATACGTGGGATTTATTTTCCCACCTCATCAGTCTCGCCTGCGGGAGGGCACGGAGGCCCTCCCCTACAGATAAGGAGAAGCTTTATGATAGGAAACCCTTTTTTAAAGGAGGAAGAAATATGAAAAAATCTATTCTGCGGCGCGGGATATCCATGCTGCTTGCGGTTGCGATGATTTTAGGCATTATGCCGATGTCGGGCGCGACCGAGCAAGCTGCAACCGCGTCAGTTGCGGAAAACGTACTTGAGTATGATTTTACGCCGGAGAATCCGAAGACTGCAGCGCTGCTTGCGGCAAGGCTCGCGGAGCTTCAGGCGGCCGGAGTTTCCGACCCGGGTCGCCAAAAGGACTACAGCGTTTACGATGTATCCATTGAAGATGGCTGGAACTGGGAATTTAACTCGGCTCTGAGCGCACCGGCGCTTACTTCAAGCAAAATCCGTTTCCAGTCCTACGGTCTTGACGGAAGCGCGGCTGCAAACTTCAATACCGGCAATCCGACAAAAGCTGCGGACCTGACGGTTAATATCTCTGTACCCACGGCGGGCAGATATGTTGTGAGCAAGCTCCAGGGCTATACGCTCACCGGCGGTGCAGAGGCGGGATTGTTTGTAAACGGCACTCCGGTGGGTAAGCTGAGCTATGCCACCGCGCCGTATTGCGGAACTCTGCTCTACAGCGATTTAGGTGTTACCGGACTTAAAGGCGGTGACTGTGTAGTTGAGCTTAATGCGGGCATCAACACGGTTACCTTCCGCAAGGTATCCAACGCTAACGGACACTATATTGCAAAAATTGCGTTTACCCCGGCAGAGCCCGAGCCTGAGGTTACGGTTTACAACTTCGTAAACCGCAATGACAGCCAGGATTCGGACGACCCCTACAAGCGCGGGACTCCGATTGCAAATGTCCAAATCGGCAAGGACGGCTACAACTGGTCATTTGACGCGGGAAAGAGTGCGGGCAAGTTTACCGCTATCCCGTCGACCGCTCCGAAGCTCGATACATACGGTATCAACTGCAACTTCAGAACTGACGACACCTCCGAAAACAACCGCGACCTGACGCTCAACATCCTTGTCCCCGCGGCGGGAACATATCAGGTTTCAACTCTGGGTCTTTCCCTGTCTGCAGGTGCTGACACGGATTATTACATCAACGGCACCAAAATCGGCTCCTACAGCTTCTATTCGGAAAAACAGTTCAACCCGAAAGACGCGGAGATTATCGGTGAGTATACCTTTGACCAGCCGGGAGAGTATGACCTGACTATCCGTGCGACCAACGACAAGCTTGCGGTTTATCCGCGAAATGTCACGCTGACTCCGGCACCCACCGCGCCTGAGAAGATTGTTTACAGCTTCAAGCAGCTTCCGGCGGATGCGTTTGACGGAAGATATGCAAGCGGCGTTAAGTTTGACAAGGTTCATATCGGCCTGGACGGCTTCATGTGGTCATGGAATGCGGAAAAGAGCGCACAGCGCTTTGCTACAGGCACTTATCCGCGCTTCCAGCCGTATGGCGCGCAGGTTGGTTTTGGTCCGAACGACACGGACGCGACCAAGTTTGACCTGACATTTAACATTCAGGTTCCGTACCCGGGCGAGTATTATATCTCTACCGGCGGCTTGGCAACGTCAAGCGGTGCGGACACGGACTACTATATAAACGGCGAAAAGGTTGGCTCGTACAGCTTCTACTCATCGGTAGAGCTCAACCCGAAGCCGGATGAGACTATCGGACGTTACACTTTCCCGAAGGCGGGAAATTACGAGCTTACCATCCGCGCGAAGGAAGGCCACGGCTCAAATATCTACCCGGGACATGTGACGCTCTCTCCGATACTCGCGCAGAAGAAAATAGTTTACGACTTTGTCGGTCAGAAGATTGACAGCAGTGCTGCAAACTACCGTTTAAAGAAGATAAACGCGGTAAAGATTGGTCAGGAGGACTTTAACTGGGAGATGAACCAGTCCCTTTCCTCCTCGCGCTTTATCATCGGAAGCGGAAACTATGCTCCGTATTTTGAGGATTACGGTCTGTACGTCGGATACGTTATCCAGGATGCTTATACCAACAAATCAGACCTTGCGTTTAACATTGAAGTCCCCGCGGCGGGCAAGTACTCGGTCTCGGTTGACGGTTATG
The DNA here is from genome assembly GCA_045636205.1 of Eubacteriales bacterium. GTDB lineage: Bacteria > Bacillota > Clostridia > Oscillospirales > JAAYXM01 > JAZRUF01. The sequence goes on along the minus strand of JAZTXE010000076.1, from coordinate 8,125 downwards.
CAGCCTCAAGCGGCGCAAAGTGTGAGTTTATAATCGACGGTAAGTCGGTCGGTCAGTACTCATTTAACGCGGACAAAGACGGATTAAAGAGTGCTGAAATTCTCGGAGTTGTCGAGTTTGACATGCCGGGAACTTACGTCATGATTATGCGCTCACTTGAGAGCACAAACAAGCTCGGATTCCTGAGCCATGTAACGCTTGACCCGGTAAGTGACGCTCCGGCGCAGGAGCAGATATTTGACTTCCACCAGAGCGAGGATAAAGAGTCAGTCAAGGGTGCGGGCAAGACCGCTCTGCAGCCGACTATCAGCTTTGCAAACGGCTCGAACTGGCAGATTAACACCTCAAAGAGCTGCTCGCGTGTAGCTCAGGCACCCGACAAGAGCGGCGCGCGTTTCCAGACCTACGGTGTTATAATTTCTATTGACAATGCGGTGGGTGTACCGGTTTCATGTGACGGTGTATTCGAGCTCGATGTCAAGGGCTCGGGCTACTATGACATAGAGATATGCGGCGGCGGTTACTCCACCGGCGGTATAGCCGCGCATTACATAGACGGCATATACATCGGTGAGTACAGCTACTATTCAGATGTGACGGGCGGAGTTGTCCACATGCCTGTTGCAAACATGCGCTCTGTATACCTCATTGAGGGCGTACACACTCTCACCATACGCACAATTAAACAGGGGAAGAGCAGTTCAAATCAGCACCCCGGACATGTGCGCCTGACCCCGCGCGAGGACATGAGCGCGGTAAGCGAGATTATCCCTGAGATTTCATCTACCGACCCGCGCATTGGCGATACGATTACAGTATCGGGTGCGACGATTAAGTACGAAAACGGCGCGGAAGTACCGTTTATGAAGAACATTAACGGTACCATGAAGGATGAGATGGAGCTTACACTTGAAAGCTCTGATGAGGACGTTATCGCGGTTGAAGGAAGCGAGTTAAAGGTAAAGGGAGTCGGCGAGACCACGGTAAAAGTCGGCCTTAAGCAGGGCGGCGTTGACTGCGGCGTTTATGCAGAGTACGACTTTGAGGTACTTGACCCGACCGCACCGCTGGGGAGCATCGAAATAGTATCCTCACGCGGTGATAAGATTTACAGAACACAGTCGACCGAGCTTAGCCTTATCGGTACGCTTGAGAGCGGCCTTGTTGTGGACATGACTCAGGCGGAGTTTAGCGGTGTAGAATACTGGACCGAGGGCGGCGAGGTTACCATTGACGGCAACGTTGCAACCGCCGCGGCTACGGGTACTGCAGTAATAAAGGCAAAAGCTACCGTAAACGGCAAAGAGCAGGAGGCAACGTTGGAGATAGAGGTCGATTTTGACAATCTGCCTCCGCTCAACAACGAGTTTATAAGCTTCCGCTTGAAGGAAAACCCGAATGTTGACGGAACCACGCCTATACGTGACAATGTAAGCTTTGCAAACGGCTGGAACTGGGAGCCGATAAAGGAGCTCTCAACCAAGAGAGCGTACAATGCGTCACTTAATTACCGATTCCAGTCCTTCGGTGCGGACGCTTCAATGCGCGGAGCACCAAACCAGGGTCACAATGCGGCTGACCCGTACAGCTCAGACCTTGCCTTCCGCTTCAAGATTTCTCAGAGCGGATGGTATGAGATTGCGCATATCGGCGGCGGTAACCCCGACCGCGGACCCACGGACATCTTTATCGACAATAACTTCGTCGGCGAATACGATTACTACAACGGCGGCTATGCAGACGAGCTTCGTGAGAAGAGAATGCGTACCATCTACCTTGAAGAGGGCGTACACATAATCGTCTTCCGCGGATGCCGTTACCCGCCGGGAAAAGAAAATATAGGCATGATGCCCGCGGTAACGTACTTCCGCGAGGTGCGTGACGACAATCTTCCGACGTTTGACAGACTTGTGCTTGCAGCTGACTCGAATTACATCTCAACCGACGGCGCGACTACCGTTCGCGGCAAGGCTAAGATGTCCTCGGGTGCTACGGTTGAGTTAAAGCCCAACAATAATGACCCGAACGTAAAGGTTGCGGACATGCCCGAGCTGCAGGTCAGATATTGGACCGAGGATACTGATATTGTAACGGTTGATGAAAAGACCGGCGACGTAACTCCGATCGGTGAGGGACTTGCAACAATCTGGGCGGAAGGCTCAATTGACGGAGGCAAGACCTTTGTTAAGGGAAGCTGCGAGATAACCGTTTACAAAAATAACCTTGAGGCGGTAACCGCATATGTCGAAGCCGCGGAAGCTTACAGCGGTCTGAGCTACCCGATTGTCGTAAAGGGTACAATGACCGACGGAAAAAATATAGATACCTCTGAGTTTGAAATTGAGGCAACATCTGACAATCCGGAGGTTGCAACGGTTGAGAAGGTTGAGGGCGTATGGACAATAAATGCCATCAAGGCAGGCGTTGCAAACATCTCCGTCACCGCAAAATACGCTGACTTTGATGCGAGAGAATTATCTATTAAGCTTGACGTTACGGATACCGAGTTTGAAAAGATTGTATTTACTCCGTCTGCTCTCTACTTTAATTCCGAGAGTGAGCCGCAGACCTTCACGGTATCAGGCTTCCTCAACAACGGAAATCAGGTTGATGTTGAGATTTTAAGCGTTGAAAGTGAAGACGAGGAGATTGCCACCGTAACCGAGGACGGTCTGGCAGTAACTCCGATTGCACTCGGAAAGACGTATATCAACGTCACCGCCTCCGCGCTTGGAAAAGAAGTATCGGGCAAGATGATGGTTCTTATCTCAAACGGTAAGACCAAGCGCACGATTTACACTGAAGAAGAGATTGCAAATGCGCGTGAGAACATTGAGAAGTATTCATGGGCACGCAACATGCGCGATACCGCGGTAAAGGATGCGGAGAGGTATCTTGATACCGAGTACATGTGGAACCTGATTACCACTCAGGAGCTTCCGCGAAGCATTTTTGTAGGCTTCGTCGGCGACCCGAACAATATCTACTGCCGTTACTGCGGCGTAAATATAAACCTCAAGTACAGCCTGTACGGATGGGTATGCGATCCTATCAACAGCCCGTGGAAGGTACAGTGCCCGGACTGCAGAAGAAAGTTCCCGACAAACGACTTTGGCTCATTCTACAAGCTGGGTATTGTTGAGCCGGGCGAAGAGGAGCTCTACGGAGTACCCTCCAGCCAGTGGAGCTATGAAAAGTCCCACAAGGTACACTACGAGCTTAATAAGGCTGAGTACACAGAGCGCGGCATTGAAAGCTATGAGAAGTATGACGAGATGCTCAAAGCAGGCGAGAGAATGCCCGGCATCGGATTCTTAAAGAATAATATGTACACCGACCTCAAACATGTTTCCACCCTCAACAGGGGAGAGGGACTGCTTGAGACTGAGACCGAGGAAGCATGGGGCGTTGATGACGGCTACGGCTACCGTACCGGAAGAATATTCGATGAGAAAACCCCGGAGCGCATTGAAAACCACTCCTACATAGCTTACTACAACAACTTCGGTTTGTACTATGGCGGAAAGGGAAGCAAAAACAACCCGGCGGTTATCGCAGCAGCTCTGAGCACCCTTGCAGATGCGTATATGTACACGGGCGACATCAAATACGGTCGCGTCGGCGCGATACTCCTTGACCGAATTGCTGACATTTATCCGTACACGGACGGCTCGGTGCATTGGGGCGCCGAGAAGTGGGACTTCGGTAACAACCACGGCGGCGGATACCAGGGTAATATTTTAGGAAGCATTGAGGAAGGCAATACCCTTATGCCGATAATCGTGCGTGCATATGACGCACTCTACCCGGCGTTTGAGGACAGCCAGGTAATAGAATTCCTTTCAGACAAAGCCGAACGTTACGGTCTTGAGAATAAGAAGGAGACCACCTCGGCTATCCGCAAGAATATTGAGGACGGAATCCTCAGAGAGATTTACGAGTCCGCCTGCACGGGCGCAATCGACGGTAACTTCGGTATGCATCAGTACACGGTTGCGGCAGCGGCGGTTGCACTCGATGCAATGCCCGAGACCGGTGAATGGATTGACTGGTGCATGCGCTACGGCGTAGCCGGCGGTAAGGGAGAAAAAGAGGTAACCGGCGGAAGCGTGCTCAATCAGCTTGTCAGTGTAGTTGACCGTGACGGCTTCGGTAACGAAGAGGCGGTCGGTTACAACACAATCTGGCTTACCAACATGATTGATTTGGGTGACGTGCTCTACGGCTACGAAACCTATCCGTCAGCGGACCTTTACAACAACCCGAAATATGTAAAGATGTTTACATCCTTTATTAACCTGACCCTTGCACGCAAGTACATGCCTGCATTGGGTGACGGCGGTGCGGTTCCGTCTACCAGCTACGGTCTTGGCATGGACACGATGCTCGAGGCATGGGATAAGGCTCCGAATGAACAGATTGGGCAGACTATCTACATGCTAAACGGAAACTCGGTAAAGGATTTGCACACGAGCATATTCAGAAAGAACCCCGAATCCATCAAGGAAGAGATTTCCGATATAATCGAGACCGAGGGCGAGCTTGACATGCAGAGTAACACCCTGCTCTCAGGCTTCGGCTTTGCGGCAATCCGTGACGGTTCACGCCTTGTAAACCCGGTAACCAATGATGTTATAAACACAATGCGTGACTTCTGGATTAATACTTCCGTAAACCACACATCACACTGCCACAACGACCAGTTGAATCTGGGTATGGAGGCATACGGCTTTAACTTCCTGCCCGACCTGGGTTATCCGGAAGCGTCCGGTGACGAAGGAAACGACCTGGAGTGGGTGGATAACACGATAAGCCATAACACTGTGGTTGTAAACAACAAGAAGCAGAATGACACCAATAAGGCAGGCTTCCCGCTTCACATGGATGACGCGGGCGATGTTAAGGTAATGGACATTGATTCCAAGGCATATGAGGGACTTGTTGACGAGTACCGCAGAACCGTGGTTATGATTCGTGCAAACGAAGAGGTTTCCTACGGCGTTGACTTCTTCCGAATCCTGGGCGGTACGGACCATCTCTATTCCTTCCATGCACAGAGCTCAAAGATGGATGTCACCCACGAGGGCGAGCCGGTTGAGTTTACAGAGCAGAAGGAAAACGGCGAGTGGGTAGGTACCTATGCAGGCACGGATGTTCCGTTCGGCACATCAGGCCGCCTGGACGGCTCAAGCTGGCTTGACCATATCCGCCGTGCGGATAACCCGGGTATCAACTCCTTTGTCGCAAACTTCAAGATTGCCGACTACGGCAAGAAGCTTGAGGGCAAACGCGACTTAGGCCTTAAGCTTACCATGGTAAACGATTTTGAGCCTGAAGAGCTCACCGCGGCATACAGCTATGCGCCGAGAACCTCGTCAAACAAGACTGTAGACCACCTTGACCATCTGCTTGTCCGCAGAACCAGCCCGGACGAAGAGGTTGAGCTTGACACGCTCTTTAGCGCGGTAATCGAGCCGTATGACGGTGAGGACTACATTGAATCGGTTGAAGCAGTCGAGCTTACAACTGAGGACATCCCCACACCCGGCTCTGTCGCACGTGCACTCAAGGTTAACTTCAAGGACGGACGCGCTGACTATGTGGTTTACTCAACCGATAACAGCGTAACATACGATGTAGGCGGCATATTCGACTTCAGAGGCATCGTGGGTGTATACTCGGTACAGAACGGCACGGTTGGCTTTAAGTATGTACTCGACGGCGATATAATCGACGGCGAGACCGAAGCTCCCGCGGCATATACCGGACGTATAACCTCATTTACCGAGCAGCTGAGCTTTGAGAATAAGATTAACATCAAGCTCGACAGCGAGGTTGAAAATCCCGAGGACCTTGTCGGCCGCATGGTAGTCATTGAAAATGACGGTGCGCACAACGCGGCTTACGAGATTAAGGGCGCAACCGCTGACGGCACGGACCTTACGCTTGACGTGGGTGACGTTACCTTCATCCGCAGCTACAAGGACGCGAAGGACATGAACGCGGGTTATGTCTACAACATTGCACGCGGTCAGGCGGCAACCATTCCGCTCTCATACTCCGAGAGTGCGGCACCGGTAAACGTACACGGTGATTACATCTTCTCCGCTGCAACCGGCAAAAAGATTAATGCAGCTGTCAGCGCGAAGAGCACCGAAGGCGGTATCAGATACTCGTCAAACCGCATGCCGCGTGGCGCAAGCATTGATGCGGAGACCGGCGTAATAACCTGGACACCCGATGAGAATCAGGCGGGCAAGCACGGTATGATTGTAAGAGCGGAGAATGACTTCGGATTTACCTCTATAAACGTAATTATTGACGTTTACAAATCCGCGGGAAGTGTAACCGATACTCAGCCGAGCACACCTCCGGCAAGCGATGATGACAAACCCACCACACCTCCTGCAGTAGATGATAATCCGAGCACACCGTCAGGTGGCGGCGGTGGCGGTGGCGGAGGAGGCTCATCCTCCGGCGGTTCATCGGATACCACCGAGCCTGAAGATACAACCAAGCCCGAGGATAGCACTGATACCGAAACCGAAGACAATGCAGGAGGCGGCAGTGCAACAGTCGAAAAATTCGTTGACCTTGAAAACCACGACTGGGCGAAGGATGCAATCTACGCGTTGGTAGACAAGGGCGTTATTAACGGAACGAGTGCTAATACGTACTCACCCGCAAAGAGGATTAACCGTGCAGATTTTGCAATTATGCTTGTCCGCGCATTCGATGTAACCGAGGGTGATGGTGAGCACTTTGCAGACGTATCGGCTAACAAGTACTACGCGGAAGAGCTTCGCCTTGCCAAGGCAAACGGCATCGTCGGCGGTATCGGCGACAACAAGTTCAATCCTGAGGGTGAGATTACACGTCAGGATATGATGGTAATGCTCTCTCGTGCACTCAAGGCGGTCGGCAAGGAGTTGGATGCAGCAGACGAGAGCGTGCTCGCACAGTTTGCGGATTCCGCACAGATTACCGATTATGCACGCGATGCTGTAGCGCAGCTTATAAAGGTGGGCGCAATCGCAGGTGCAAACGGACGAATTAATCCGACTGGTCGCGCAACACGCGCAGAGGTTGCGGTAATGCTCAGCCGTGTGTTGGCAAAATAATAAAATATGGTGAATTTTACACCTAAAACCAACAAACAAAATCAGCGTATAGGAATTTAAATCCTATACGCTGTTTTACTGTAATTTCACGGTTTACGTGAAAATGAATGGTGGAGGCGACGTGCGACTGTAGGATTTCGAGAATCCCACTCAACCCATAACCACGTAAAAAGGGCATTGCATAGTGCAATACCCTTTCTGTTTTTGCAATTATTACTGATCAAAGCCGCCGAACTGGTCGCTAAACGCAACCGGATTATCCGCTTCAACTGTTGTAGCCGTAGCAGGTTCAATTGTCGACTCTGACAAGGTCAGAACGTCAACCGCTTTGAAATTTGTTATTTCCATTTCAGGAGCTATGTACTTTTTCATCCTATAATACCTCCTTGTTTGATTAGGACAAGCTTACGCTGTAGGTGTAACCAACAATCGCGTTATCATAATCTCCGTCAACCGGTACTGCATACGGCTGGAAAACAACCGTACCCGTTACGGTTTTGGAGCTAAAGAATACATACGGCTTTGTCGGGCTTGTGCTCTTGAAGAAATCAGCACCTGTAATGGTTTCTTCCTTGGTGCTTGTTACATTAATACTCTCATATACAGCGTTATTTTCAACCGGAACATACTCGCCGTTAATGATAAATCCGACTTCCTTGTACTCGGTAGTGTCAATACCTGAGAATGCAACGAAATTGCCGTCTTTTGTAATGTATGCGCTTACATCGCCGAAGATTTCCTTGTTGATTATGTTTGCCTGCTTCGGGGCTACGGTAATGGTATAAACTTTCTCAAAAGTGCCACCCATATAGTTTGCGGTTACGGTTACTTTTGCAGTACCTGCAGATACCGGCGTAAATGTTACGCTGTTGCGGCTTGTTGTAACTTCTACAGCAGCGTCGTCAGAGGTTGCGGTTACGCTGGTCGGGGTCATTGCACCAAGCTTGAATGCGACAGTTGCAGCCGCATCACCGACGGTGAAAGAGGTCGGAACAGTGCCCTGT
>JAZTXE010000075.1:0-32603 GCA_045636205.1 Eubacteriales bacterium | reverse complement strand
TCTGTATTAGATCCGTCGATGCTCTAATGAATGAATTATCCGAAGCTGCAGATACAGAACCATTTGATATACACCAGCTTCCGGTGCTTTTGTTATCTTCGCATGCAGCAATCGCATCATAAGTGAATGAATTTAAAGTTTCTTCAGTAGCAGTAGTAGTTTTTTTGTTTACCAGAAATGTTTGCCCTGTCGACAATCCCGTGAAATCATAGACAATCGTCTCACCTGCTGCCTGAGCATACTCGGCGGGCATTGCGGGGATGAACGCCGCTACCATACATAGTATAAGCGCAAATGACATGATGCGTTTTCTGAGTGTGTTTTTTGTTTTCATGTTTTTTTGTCCTCCTTATTATAATCAAATGCAGATATATTTTAAAAAAGAATATACTTTTTCCTATTCTGCTGATTTCAGTATAAACCCACCGTGGATATATCACCTATATTTTTCAAAGAAACATATTGCAAAAATTAAGATGTTTGCACAAGTCAAATTTGAAGTGTTTTTATACAAATTCAGAAAATATCATAAAGCACATATTAAATTACCAAAGTTATTTATCAGCAACACTTGTTTACACATTAACCTACTCTTTCCCCAAAAAGCGCGCAAATGCTCGACCCCCTTGCAGTGCAAGGGGTTCTCTCCAAAAAAACATGCGCGTAAACTGCGCAAAAAATGCGCTTTGTGAATTTGGTATTTACTTCCATGATTTTTTCTCCTATTTCTTGTTCATTAAAAGAAAAAGCAACTTCTCCCTAATTCCACAGCATCAGTATACCTTTTTTACAAGGTGTTTCTTGCCCATTTTCAGATATTCATCGCCGAATTTATGATGAATTTTTACACATTTATTCCATCATTTTACAAGAAAGTAATTTATGTTTTTTAGCACAAACAAGAGCATATCGGCAAATACTTTTCTTATATCTTTCTAAACGTTATCCCTATTTGTAATTATTAAGATTTTTGTTAAACATACATTTGTATACACGCGACCATTTTTAGTATAACCCCTTAGTCCACAACACACTTATCGCAATTTCAGCTTTTTATTGCAGATATTAAGATGAACTTGACAACAACTATTAGTATTGCTATTTTATAAATGGATAGGAGGTAAATGCGTATGAATAATTTCCAAATTAATCATCTTAATTTATCAAGTCTCGACCAAGGAACATATGAGCACGAATCAGGTATACGCATAAACCACAGAACTCTGCCAACATGTACTGACCTCCACTGGCACGAATTTTTTGAAATTGAATTCGTGGTCTCCGGAAAGGGTTCTCATATTTTCAACGGCATTGAATACGAACTTAAGGCAGGTTCTGCATTCATGCTTACTCCTGCAGATTTCCATAAAATAATACCAATTGATAATTTGGAATTATGTACTGTTATGTTTCCTGAACATATCATAGATTCGGTCCTTATTTCAAAACTTTGGAGTTTGGGTGACACTCAACGCATTCTTACTTTACCTCCCGATAAGTATGACCACATCATCCACCTGTTCAACCTTTTGTTTGCCGAACTCAAAACAAAAGAAAATCAAAAAAAAGACCTCATGTATAAAAAGTATATACACAATTTGACGGAGTGTATCTTCATATCATTTTTGAGTTTCGCAGAAAAAAACGGGCAGGTTCCCCATCCGCACTTTAACACAACTATTCACCATGCGCTTTCATATCTTCACAGCCATTTCAGAAAAAATCCCTCTCTGCAGGAAATTGCGGCAGTATCCCGATATGCTCCTAATTATTTTTGCGAGGTATTTAAAAAAACCACAGGAAAGACTTACAGCAAATATTTAAACGACTTGAAGTTGAGTTTTGCCCGCCAACTTCTTATGAACAGCAATCTTTGCGTAACAGAAATATGCTATGCAAGCGGTTTCGCATCCTTGTCGAATTTCCTCAGACGATTCAAAATTGCGTATGGAATCTCTCCTCAGAGTATGCGCACTAATCTTCCAGAACAACAGTAACTAAAAATATATCACGGTTTCCGGCAAACACCACAGCCCTTTTAAGTCAAAAAAGCAGTATAATGCTATTTATTTTATAACTATACGTTAGGAGATTTATATATGTTAACCCCTTCACTCCAGGCAATTTTAGAGCGCGCGGACACGGTTTTCGCATCTCGCCCCAAGCTCGCACGTACCTTTAAAAATGCATTTTTAAACACTATAGATACAACCATACAGCTAACCGATGTTGGTGATACTTTCGTCATCACCGGCGATATCCCTGCCATGTGGTTACGCGACAGTTCTGCTCAAGTACATCATTATCTTCCTTTTGTTAAAGATGACCCGCTTCTGCGAAATATTATCGAAGGTCTTATCGCCCGACAGGTAAAATGCATACTTTTAGATCCTTACGCCAATGCCTTTAACGAAATACCAAACGGAGCACATTGTTGCAAAGATGACGAAACCGAAATGCTCGACCATGTTTGGGAGCGCAAATATGAGGTTGATTCGTTATGCTACCCGATAAAGCTTTGCTATACCTATTGGAAAGAAAGCGGAAGCACAGATGTTTTCACCAAAGATATGCATAAGGCACTTGAACTTATTGTTCATCTGTTTACGACCGAACAGCAGCATTACGGTAGCTCAAACTATCGCTTTATACGCCGTGAGGAAATTTGTCCTCCAGGCACAGTCGAACGAGAAACATTACAGAATGATGGACTCGGTCTTCCGGTAAATTATACAGGTATGACTTGGTCCGGCTTCCGCCCATCTGACGACGCATGTGCATTTAATTACCTTATACCATCAAATATGTTTGCAGTGGTTATTTTGGACTACATAATGGAAATTGCACAGGAAATATACCAAGACAATAAGCTTTATCAGCAAGCTTATAACCTTCGCAACGAAATAGATTTGGGCATACGTCGCTATGGTATTTTTCACCACCCGGTTCATGGCCCGATATACGCTTATGAAACTGACGGTTTTGGAAACTATAACCTTATGGACGATGCAAACTGCCCCAGCTTGCTGTCAATCCCATATCTGGGATATAAAAGCGCAGATGATGAGATTTATCAAAATACCCGTAAATTTGTTCTTAGCAAGGATAACCCGTTTTATTATGAGGGTTCTTACGCTAAAGGTATCGGCAGCCCTCACACCCCGGAAAACTTCATCTGGCATATTTCCCTTTCCATGCAAGGACTAACCAGTAATGATAAGGCAGAAGCTGAGCAAATTATTGAAACCATTCTCAACACTGACGGTGACTGTGAGCTTATGCACGAGGGCTTTGACGCAAATGACCCGTCAAACTTTACCAGACCGTGGTTTGCATGGTCAAACAGTCTATTTGCCGAGCTGGTTTATAAAACCTACCTGGCATAAAATAATTTTTGATATCATGACTACCGGCTAAGTGAAGTTGTAAGATAAAGGTAGACACGTGGAAAACCACCTCGTTGTCTACCTTTATCTTACAACTTCAAATAAATTGGGGTGGTCATGACTATACAATAAGGGCCTGGCGTTAATCAACGCCAGGCCCAAAAAAGTTTTATGTTTTCAAAAACCGCTTGATTTGTTTGAACTTTCCCTCAAAAAGTGTTGTACTTAGTTTGACAATTCCTCATCTGTCAGAACTTACCAGATTTTTAAGCCATACGCCCTTTGCAACAAACCATCCGCCGAGCAGGCATTTAAGTATATGAACGCTCTCAGATATTGCGAAAACCGCCAAAATACTTACATTTGTATATTTAGTAACCAGATACACCACCGGCAGGTTTATAGCCCATACAAAGCAGCAGTCAAACACAAAGGTAATGGCAATTTTACCGCCTGAGCGAAGTGTAAAATAACACGAGTGTGTAAACGCGAAAAAAGGCATTGCCGCTGCTGTAATCTGCATAAGACGCGTAGCGAGTATTTTGACACTTCCATCAACATTATATAAATGCGGTATGAATATTCCTAAAAACGCATAAAGCGCACCGATAATTACACTGCTGATAACCGAAAACGCAATAAGCCTTATACTCTCGGCTTTTGCCTCCTCCAACTCGCCGTTTCCGAGCATCTGACCTAAAATTATGCCTATTGCACCGCCGGTAGAAACAAAGACGATGGAGAACAGATTATAAAACGTTTGAGCGATGTTATTGGCGGCAACAACCTCAAATCCGCGCATTGAATAGCACTGGCTGAGAAGTGCCATTCCTGCCGCCCACAAGCTTTCGTTTATCATAAGTGGCATACCCTTGACGGTTATTTTCCACACAAGCTCTTTAGGTATGTAAAGACTTTTAAACGCCCCGATAATAAAGCTACTTTCGTATCTGTTTCTCCAGCTCCATATGGCAACAACCGCAAGCTCGGCAAAACGCGCAATTACCGTTGCAATCGCGGCACCTGCCACACCCAGCGCCGGGAAGCCCAGAGCACCGAATATAAGGACGTAGTTGAACATCAGATTGACGATTACCGCGACAATTCCCGCGTACATCGGAACCGATGCCTGATTGGTCTCGCGCAGTGTACTTGCATAGCACTGGCTGAGTGCATACGGAAGCATTCCGATTGCCATAACCGTCATATACTTTTTGGCAAACACCATGGTCGCCGCGATGTCCTGTGCGCTTCCCTCGCCTTTCAGGTAAAGCCCTATAAGCCATTCACCGCAGGTTGCAAACAAAAGCACAGCCAGCACCGTCATAACAGTTGAAAAAATATATTTAAATCTGAAACTGTGGCGAACTCCGTCCGTGTCGCCCTTGCCGAAAAATTGTGCGCCGAAGATTCCCGCTCCGCTGACTGCTCCGAATATACACAGATTAAACACAAACATCAGCTGATTTACAACCGCAACACCCGTCATCTCCGGTGTTCCCAATCTGCCAATCATTATATTATCGAGCATACTTACAAAATTGGTTATTCCGTTTTGTACCATAATCGGTATCATCAAAACAAAAAGCCGTCTGTAAAACGCTTTATCGCCAATAAATTTCTTTAACATTCAAGGCTTCCTTTCACGCAAAATTACCACATATTATTATACATGTTTTTTAGTCCAAGTCAATGTAAGTCTTTTATTTCCGACCTTTTTTGATTTCTATCTCTATCTAATCTCGTGTTCAAGATGTTGACAAGTCAACATCTTTCGTGTATAATACGAATATGGTAAAGGAGGATGCGCATATGATAGACAGATTTGAGCAGTTTAGTTTTTCAATATCCACCATATATAAATATTTGCAAAAGCTCGAAAAAATCGGTATGGAAAAATATAATTTAAAAGGCTCGCACACACAATGCGTTATAACCATGCTAAAGTATCCGGACGGAATTTCTGCCACCGAGCTCTGCACTCTTTGCGGAAAGGACAAGGCATCAATTTCCCGCTCACTATCCGAGCTTGAAGACTTAGGTCATATCGAAAGAGTTTCTAAAACCGGAAATTTATATCAAGCCAAAATCCGTTTGACATCTTCAGGCATCAAAGCCGCAGAGCAGGTTAGCGAAACCGTCATGCGGGTAGTCGAAAAAGCCGGTGAAGGATTGAGCGATGACGTTCGCAAACTCTTTTACAGCTCGCTGGATTTAATTGCCGAGAATTTGAAAAGTATATATTTAGCAGGTGACCTATGAACTTAATTTTCAAAACCTTTTGCCGAATTTATCAAGCATCGTTTCGTATGGCATATCCCTTTTTGCCGTATCGAACTCCGAAACTTATCAATAAAATCTGTGACCTTCCCCCTATTTTGTCCGAGCTGGGATATAATCACGTACTTCTTATAACCGACAGCTATTTATATGAAAGCGGTGCAACCCGCTCACTTGAAAAATCGCTAAGGGAAAACAACATCAAATATGTATTATATAATGAAACCCGCCCAAACCCAACGGTTGAAAATGTTGAGAGCGCACGTGCTCTTTACGTATCCGAGGGATGCAACGCTATGATAGCTTTTGGCGGCGGTTCTTCCATTGACTGCGCTAAAGCTGTCGGTGCAAGAATTGCTTATCCGAAAAGAACTCTTTCTCAACTAAAAGGAAATTTGCGTGTATTCAGAAAAACACCACCGCTTATCGCTATCCCCACAACAGCAGGCACCGGCAGTGAAGCGACGGTCACATCCGTAATAACCGATACTGATGCACATTATAAATATACGATGAACAATTTCCCCTTTATTCCGGACATGGCGGTTCTTGACCCGGAAGTAACACGCACACTCCCACCATCTCTGACCGCAACCACGGGAATTGATGCACTCACCCACGCGGTAGAGGCATACATAGGACAATCAACAACCAAGGAAACACGACAAATGGCAACTGATGCGGTTCGCCTTATATTCAAAAGCATAGAAAACGCATATAAAAACGGTGATGATTTGCAGGCGCGTTCAGATATGCTCCGCGCAGCAAATTTAGCAGGTGCCGCATTTTCAAAATCCTACGTAGGGTATATCCACGCTATTGCCCATTCACTTGGCGGGCAGTATAACACACCACACGGTCTTGCAAACTCGGTTCTCCTTCCAATACTTTTAGAAGCATACGGAAGCTCGGTTTATTCAAAGCTCAACCGCCTTGCCAAAGCAGTTGGAATAGCTTGTGCGAACACATCAGATAAAGACGGAGCTTTAATGTTCATATCTGCCATTCGTAATCTTAACAAACGCCTTGGCATCCCCGAAACACTGCCTGAAATCCAAGAGGAAGACATTCCGACGATGGCAAAACACGCATCGCGCGAAGCAAATCCTCTATACCCGGTTCCCGTTCTTATGGACGCTGGACAACTGCAAAAATTCTATTATATAGTCTCGCAACGGAGGGAGAAATAAAAATGGACACATCCGTAATAAATGCTCTTGTAAAAAAACAGCGGGAATTCTTTTTAAACGGTAATACACTACCGGTAAACTTCCGTATATCAATGTTAAGAAAACTCCGCGAATGCATAAAAAAATACCAGCCGCAAATACACGCAGCCCTGAAAGATGATTTAGGTAAAAGTGAATTTGAGGCATTTATGTGTGAATCCGGTCTGGTGCTGAGCGAAATAAGCTATATGCTATCCCACATAAAAAAATTTGCAGCAAATCAGCGCGTTAAAACCCCGCTCGCACAATTTGCTGCAAAGAGCTATAAAAAGCCCTCTCCGCGTGGAAATGTACTTATAATGAGTCCATGGAATTACCCGTTTTTGCTGACACTCGGTCCATTGGTTGACGCAATCGCGGCAGGAAATACTGCCATTGTAAAACCAAGCGCATATTCTCCCACTACTTCTTCTATAATAAAGATGATAATAGACGAGTGTTTTCCGGATGAATTTGTTTCTGTTATCACCGGTGGGCGCGAAGAAAACGCATGCCTCTTAGAACAGAATTTTGATTTTATCTTCTTCACCGGCAGTCAGCAGGTCGGACGTGAAGTTCTTCGCCGTGCAGCTGAAAATCTCACCCCCGCGGTTCTTGAACTCGGGGGAAAGAGTCCATGTATTATAGAAAAAAGTGCAAATCTTAAACTTGCGGCAAAGCGCATCGTTTTCGGCAAATTCCTTAACTGCGGTCAGACCTGCGTTGCCCCCGATTACATCTTATGTGACCGTTCGGTAAAGGACCTGTTGGTTCTTGAAATATGCAAACAGATTCGTAAGCAGTTCGGCGCTACTCCTCTTACAAATCCTGACTATGGAAGGATAATAAACCAAAAACACTTTGAGCGGCTTTGCAATCTAATAAATTACCAAAAAGTAGTTTGCGGCGGAGAGATTTCTGCCGATACTCTGCAAATATCGCCCACGGTCATGGACGGCGTGTCTGAGGACGACGCGGTTATGCAGGAGGAGATTTTCGGTCCGATTCTGCCTATCCTCACATTCGAGTCTTTTGACGATGTGATTTGTAATTTATCACGCAAGCCAAAGCCACTCGCCCTATATATTTTCTCCGAGGACAAGGGGAACATCCGTAAAGCTACTGAGCTTTGCAGTTTCGGCGGTGGTTGTGTAAATGATACCGTAATCCACTTAGCTACAACCGAAATGGGTTTTGGCGGTGTCGGCGATAGCGGAATGGGCTCAAATCACGGAAAGGTCGGCTTCGATACATTCTCACATTACAAAAGCATTGTTGATAAAAAAACGTGGATGGATTTGCCCATGAGGTACCAGCCTTATAATAAACTCTACGAAAAATTGCTGCATATGTTTTTAAAATAAAGGAGCTTTTTATGAAAGTACGAATTATAGCAGATTCCGCGGCCGACCTCCTGCCTGAGATAAAGTCGCGTGTTACGGTAATTCCATTGACGGTTCGTTTCGGTGAACGCGAGTACCTTGACGGGGTTACCCTGACTCACAAAGAATTTTATGAGCATTTAATTGAAAGTGATGAGCTTCCGACGACCAGTCAAATCCCGCCGCAATCCTTCGCGGATGTCTTTGAAAGCGTGACCGCGGCAGGTGAAACCGCTATAGTAATAACGGTTTCTTCAAAACTTTCCGGCACATATCAGAGTGCATGCATAGCAGCAGAGGACTTCCATGGTAAAGTACATGTGCTTGACAGCCTAAACCTATCAATCGGTCAGGGAATTCTTATTGAATATGCGCTCAGGCTCGCAGATTCTGGAATGGATGCAGAGTGTATAATAGATGAACTGACCCATGCACGCAATAACATCTGCCTTGTAGCCATGCTTGATACTTTGGAGTATTTAAAGCGCGGGGGCCGCATATCAAAAACCGTCGCTTTTGCAGGAGGTCTTCTCTCAATAAAGCCGGTTATTGGAATTGTAGACGGAGAGGTAAAGATTCTCGGGAAGGCGCGCGGTTCACGTCAGGCAAACAACCTGCTTATCAGCGAAATAGAAAACGGTGGCATTGATTTTTCAAATCCTGTGCTTTTGGGATATACAGGGATAAGCGATACGCTTCTTCTAAAATATATTGAGGACAGCGCATCTGTTTGGGAGAGTAAAATTGACTCTCCCAAATACACAACCATAGGAAGTGCTATTGGGACACATGCAGGTCCGGGCGCAATAGCGGTTGCATTTTTCAGAGAAAAAAAGTGAATACGTCAATCTAAATCTCCTGCTTGACATTGACATTACACGTCATTTCGAATTATAATGACTGTAATATGCAACGAACAGGAGATTTCTATTTATGAAGCTACTAATCGCATCAGATATACACGGCTCAGCACTTTACTGTGAAAAGCTCATGAACGCATACCGCTCTGAGCAGGCTGACAGACTTCTGTTGCTCGGAGATATTTTATACCACGGTCCGCGCAACAATCTTCCCGAAGAATATGACCCGAAAGCGGTTATTTCAATGCTAAACTCCATGCGCAATGAAATTCTCTGCGTGCGCGGAAACTGCGACACGGAGGTTGACCAGATGGTTTTAAACTTCCCGATTCTTGCAGATTACGCAATCCTCTCAGTTACCGACCGCATGATTTTTGCAACGCATGGGCACAACTTCAACTGCGACTCTCTCCCCCCGCTCAAAGACGGTGACATACTGTTGCACGGTCATACTCATATTCCCAAGTGTGAGCAAAAGCAAAACTTTCTTTATTTAAATCCAGGCTCGGTTTCAATTCCCAAGGAGAACTCCGCACACAGTTATATGGTTCTTACCGGAAACACCTTCCAATGGAAATCGTTAAACGGCGATACATATCACCAAATAACAATATAAGGAGCATAAAAAGATGCAAAAGGTGCGCAAATTTGACACCAAAGTTCAGCACTTGAAATACAAGGTTTTGCGTGAAGTGGCACGCCAGGCATGGAACGACACACTGCTTGAAAATCTTTTGGAAATCCCAAAAAACATTGTTCCGGGCAACGAGCCAACAATGCGCTGCTGCGTTTATAAGGAGCGTGCAATACTCTCTGAGCGAATAAAACTCGCGATGGGCGGCAGTGCGGATAATTCCAATGTAATTGAGGTAATAGCCATCGCCTGCGACGAATGCCCGGTCGGCGGTTTTGAAGTTACAAATGCATGTCGCGGCTGTCTTGCACACCGTTGCGAAGACGTTTGTCCCAAGGGCGCTATCAGCTTTGACCAAAACCACGTCGCGCATATTGATAAAGCCAAATGCATTGAATGCGGAAAATGCGCCAAGGTTTGCCCATACACTGCAATTGTACATCGCAAGCGTCCGTGCCAGAACGCATGCAAGGTAAAGGCGATTTCGATGGATGAAAACAACGCTGCACTTATAGATGACAGCAAATGCACCTCCTGCGGTGCGTGCGTATACCAATGCCCCTTTGGTGCAATAAGCGACAAATCGTTTATGCTCAACGTCATCAAGCTTTTAAAGGAAAATTCTCAAAATCCGTCTTCCAAGCTGTATGCGGTCGTAGCCCCTGCGATTTCAAGCCAGTTTTCATACGCAAAATTAGGTCAGGTAATAACCGGGCTTAAGGTTTTAGGATTTGACATGGTAGTTGAAGCTGCCCTCGGCGCGGATATGGTAGCGCACGCAGAGGCAAAAGAGCTTGCGGAAAAAGGCTTTTTAACAAGCTCATGCTGCCCGGCATTTACCTCGTACATAAAATCCGCTTTCCCGGATTTAACTCCGTTTATATCGCATAACCTGTCCCCCATGGCGACCATTTCAAAATACTTTAAGGAAAACGATGACAGTGATGTGAAAATCGTTTTCATCGGACCATGCACAGCAAAGAAAATGGAGGCTCAGCTTGACAGCGTGCGCCCATTTGTTGACAGTGTTCTCACCTTCGAGGAGCTGCAAGCTTTGTTTGACAGCCGTGATATTGACATAACCGAGCTCTCAGAGAGTGAGCTTGACCACGCCTCGTATTTTGGAAGAATATTCGCCCGCTGCGGTGGTCTGTCAGACGCGGTCGCCCAAGCACTTAAAGAGCAGTGCATAGACGATTTTGAGCTCAAGCCATGTTCTTGCGACGGTATTGACGCATGCAAAACCGCATTGCTTAAGAAAAGCAAAAACATTTTAGACGCAAACTTCATTGAGGGTATGGCATGTGCCGGCGGATGCATAAACGGCGCAGGCTGCCTGACGCACAGTGAAAAAAACCGTGCCGAGGTTGATAAATTCAGCCAAAAAGCCAACGCAAAAACAATCTCTGAAGCAATAAACGCTTTAAAGTAAATACCAAACTGCATCTCTGTTGCGAGATGCAGTTTTTTTACAAAACATTTTGCCTCTTCCTGTTGAAATTAAGCTCGTTTTGACGTATAATATATTCTAGTGAATTTTTTGAGAAATGAGGGATAACATTGTCAGCAATTGGATTTGATAACGAAAAATATTTGCACATGCAGTCCGAGCATATAGGAAACCGAATCGCGCAGTTTGGCGGCAAGCTCTATCTTGAGTTTGGTGGCAAACTTTTTGACGATTATCATGCTTCCCGCGTGCTTCCCGGCTTCCAGCCTGATAGTAAGCTCAAAATGCTTCTTCAGCTTAAGGAAAAAGTTGAAATCGTTATCGCTATAAACGCTGCTGACATTGAAAAAAATAAACTCCGTACAGATTTGGGTATAACTTATGATTTGGATGTAATACGTCTTATTGACTGCTTCCGCACCTTCGGATTGTATGTAGGAAGCATTGTTATGACGCGCTTTACCGGTCAGGCAACCGCGATAGCCTTCCAGAAAAGGCTTGAGAGTTTGGGAATCCGTGTATATCGCCATTATCCCATTGACGGTTATCCGTCAGATATTGCGCATATCGTAAGCGATGACGGATACGGAAAAAATGAATATATCGAAACCTCGCGCGAGCTCGTCGTTGTGACCGCGCCGGGTCCTGGAAGTGGCAAGATGGCAACTTGTCTTTCCCAGCTTTATCACGAGCACAAGCGCGGAATCCAGGCAGGTTACGCAAAATTTGAAACTTTCCCTATTTGGAACATCCCGCTCACGCATCCGGTGAATTTAGCATACGAAGCGGCAACCGCTGACTTAAATGACGTAAATATGATTGACCCATTCCACCTTGACGCGTACGGTGTTACTACGGTAAACTACAACCGCGACGTTGAGATTTTCCCGGTTGTAACCGCAATGCTTGAGCGCATTTTGGGTACGTGCCCGTACAAGTCACCCACTGATATGGGCGTGAACATGGCGGGCAACTGCATAATAGATGACGATGTCGCAAAAAAAGCATCGCGCCAGGAAATTCTGCGTCGGTACTATACCGCGCTGTGCGATGAGCGAAAAGGCATAATAACCTCGGATATTGTGCTCAAGCTTGAGCTTTTGATGAACAAAGCCGGAATAACCGTAAATGACCGTGCGGTTATCGGTCCCGCATTGCAGAAAAAAGAAATCACGGGTGCTCCCGCCGCAGCGATGGAGCTTCCGGACGGAACCATTGTAACCGGAAAAACATCTGACCTTTTAGGCGCATCTTCCGCGCTTCTTCTAAACGCACTTAAAACACTCGCCGGCATTGAGGACAGCGTGCATCTTATCTCCCCGGAAGTCCTTGAGCCTATTCAGCATCTTAAGGTAGGTCATCTGGGAAGTCGAAACCCGCGCCTGCACACGGATGAGGCACTTATCGCACTGTCAATCTGTGCGGCGACTGATGAAAAGGCAGAGCTTGCCATGCAGCAGCTTGACAAGCTTCGCGGCTGTGAGGTTCACTCCTCTGTCATTCTCTCTGCGGTGGATGAAAAGGTATTCCGCCGTTTAGGAGTTAATCTGACGTGTGAGCCGGTATATTAAAAATCATGGCAAAGAGCAGTAATCAGAAGCTTAAGCTTCTGTATCTTCTAAAAATCCTCGAGGAGAAAACCGATGACAATCACGGCTTAACCATGGATGAAATCATCTCCGCGCTCGGCGAATACGGAATTTCGGCAGAACGAAAATCCATATACGATGATTTTGAAGCATTGCGCCTTTTCGGTACAGATGTGGAAAAACGCAAGGACAAAACCACACACTACTATATCGCTTCTCGGCGCTTTGAACTTCCCGAACTCAAGCTGTTGGTTGACGCGGTTCAGTCCTCTAAATTCATAACGCACAAGAAAAGCAATGACCTTATCGGCAAAATAGAAAGTCTTGCAAGTATGCATGAAGCCCAACTTCTGCAGCGTCAGGTGTTCGTCGCAAACCGTATAAAAACGATGAACGAAAGTATATATTACACGGTTGATTATATCCACGAAGCAATTTCCCGGAATGCAAAAATATCGTTTAAATATTTTGATTGGGACAGAAACAAACAAAAGCATTTGAAAAAAGACGGCAGGGCGTATATCGTAAGTCCGTGGGCACTCACCTGGGACGATGAAAACTATTACATGATAGCTTATGATTCGGAGAGTAAAAAAATCAAGCACTATCGGGTTGATAAAATGCTAAGCCTTGAGCTGACAGATGAAAAAAGAGACGGTGCTGAGCTATTTAAAAACTTTGATATGGCTCTTTACTCAAAGAAAACCTTTGGGATGTACGGCGGACGCGAAGAAACGGTTAAATTGCGTTGTAAAAACTACTTGGCAAATATCATCATCGACCGTTTCGGGCAAGATATATCACTTATTCCGGACGGTGACGATTACTTTACTTTCACCACCCGCGTTCATGTAAGTCCTCTGTTTCTCACATGGCTCATAAACTTCGGCGAGGATATAAAAATTTTATCTCCTGAGAGCGTAAAGGCCCAATTCATAACATTAGCAAAAACCGCTATAAAACAATATGATTAAAAAAGTGGCTTTGAAGTTAAGCCACTTTTTTAATCATTCTCCGTAAATTATAACTTTTTAAAAATTGATAAGCTTTCTAAGGAAAAGTGAATAGGTGATAAGTAAAATCGACATTCCTCTTTCGAAGAATGTCGATTTTTCTGGCAGGGGCACAAAGACTCGAACTCTGGACACGCGGTTTTGGAGACCGCTGCTCTACCAACTGAGCTATACCCCTATTTTTATAGCTCAGTTAGTATATCATATTTTTCTCCGAAATGTCAATACACAAATTAAAAAAACTCAAAAGAATTTCAGAAAAGCTCGTTCTATTTTAACGATATTCTTTTAAAATCTTTCCCTATTGCCTTTATCGCATCGGATGCTCACAAAAACACCAAGTCAATATGAAAAAATTTCTATTTTTTTATTGTCTAAATCTGTCACATCATTTATAATAAACATGTAAATTTATATAAGGGAGAAAATAATATGAACACAGTACTTACCGTAATTTCGCTTTTGGGTGGTCTCGCCATGTTCCTCTACGGAATGGAGATTATGGGTGACGGTTTAAAGCACGGCTCAGGCACGGCTTTGAAGAATGTTTTGGGGAAGCTTACGCAAAATGTTTTCCTTGGCCTTCTTACCGGTACTCTTGTAACCGCAATTATTCAAAGCTCCACCGCCACGATAGTTCTGACCGTCGGACTTATAGGAGCAGGAATCCTGAACCTGCGTCAAGCGGTCAGCATAGTTATGGGTGCAAACATCGGAACAACCGTAACCGCGCAAATTATCCGTCTTATGGATATTGATTCATCCGGAAATTCCATTCTTATATTCTTTAAACCCGACACGCTTGCTCCGGTTGCTTTGATAATCGGAATCCTTTTGATTATGTTTATCAAAAAAGGAAACTCCAAAAACGTGGGTATGATAGCAATGGGCTTCGGTATCCTCTTCACAGGTCTTATGGCTATGACGGGTGCTGTTGAGCCGTTGGCAGAGTCTGATATGTTCGTCAACGTTCTCGCATATTTCAGCGATATGCCCCTTCTTGGTATATTCACCGGTTTGGTTCTGACTGTTATCGTTCAGAGCTCATCTGCAATGGTAGGTATTCTTCAGGCTCTTTCCTCAACCGGCGTCATGACCTTTGACCTTGTATATCCCATAATCATGGGTATTAACATCGGCACCTGCGTAACCACGGCTTTGGTATGCTCAATAGGTTCCTCAAAGGACGCAAAGAGAACCGGCGTTGTTCATATAGTCTTTAACACCGTCGGAACCATCCTTTTTATGGTAGTAATGACTATCCTTCGCAATGCAGGTGCTCTCCCCGAGCTTTGGAGCAGCATTGTTGACAGTGGCTCAATCGCAAACTTCCAGACGCTCTTTAATCTTATTACCGCGATAGCTCTTCTTCCCTTCACGAACATGCTGGTCAATATCTCTTATAAAGTGGTCAAAGACGATGCACGCAAAGAGGATAAGTACCCTGAGCTTGCAGCACTTGACCCCAAGCTTATGATTTCCCCGGTCGTTGCTCTCGAAGGCGTAACCAAAGCCCTCATTGCAATGGCAAAAGCGGCAAAGGACAATGTTGCGCTCAGCTTAGAGCAGTTTAAACGCTTCGATGAAAACACCTCTGAGGAAATAAACGGATGTGAAGACCGCCTGGACCGTTTTGCGGACAATGCAGACAATTATCTTATCGAGCTTTCACGCAGCATTGAAACCGAGCGTGACAACCGTCAGCTCAATATGCTCATGCAGTGCATCCCGGACGTTGAACGTATAGGCGACTATGCAACCAACTTTGACGAAATGGCTAAGAAAATGCACGATTCGGGCCGCACCTTCTCTGACTCGGCTCAGCAGGAGCTTAACATAATCGGCGATGCAGTCCTTGAGATTCTGCGCCTTACCGTGGACGCTTTGGAGACCGACAGCGAGGTTACAGCGCGCCGCATTGAGCCGCTTGAAGAAGTAATCGACGATATGGTTCTAACTCTCAAAAACCGCCACACCTCCCGCTTGTGTCAAGGCAAGTGCTCAATTGATTCAGGTCTTGTTTTCCTCGATGCTCTTACTCATCTTGAGCGTGCGGCTGACCAGTGCTCAAGCATAGCAATGCAGATGCTCGGACGCAACAATGAGGCGATAATGAAAAACCACCACCAATATCTGCACGAGCTCCATTCATCTGCCGACCAGTCTTATCTGGCTGAGCAGGAAATGCGCAAAGCTCAGTACCTGACAGCTTTGGAGAATGTAACATTCTAAATTAAATTTATAAAAAACTTCGGAATCTGCAGTTTTGCAGGCTCCGAAGTTTTTTTGTCATTATTAATCTTTTCGATTGCACTTTCGGGATTTTATTTTATCGAAAATGGCCAGGCCAGCTACCGAGATAACAATCGCCAAAACCGCGCCGGCAATGATATCTGTCGGAAAATGGACATACAAATACATCCGCGAAAATGCAGTAAGCACTGCGAGTACAAGCGCCGCAATTCCAAGCTTCTTATTCGCCCTCAATATAACAATCGCCGAGGAAACTGACACCAACGTATGCCCGGATGGGAATGACGCATCCCCGGGTGGAGTAATAAGAAGCATTATTTGCTCAAGTGCCTCAAACGGTCGCGCCCTGCCTATGACAGGTTTTAAAATGAGTGAATTCAATACAGCGCCTGAAATAAGAACCACGCTGAGAATCACACCGTAGCGCCTGTACTTTGGAATAAACATCATCACAATCGCCGCAACAACCCAAATCGCGCCACCGTCACTCAAATGCGTTATATACTTCATCACCGCATCCAGCCATGGTGATGCTAAATTCGCTTGTATCCAATCCAAAAAAGCGTATTCCCAAGCCAATGCAAAAACTCCTTTTATGTAGTACTGTAAATTATATAGCAAAAGCCACACAATGTCAAAGCTGTAATTTCCTTCTTCCGCATATGTGTATATTAACAGAAAATCTGAGCAATGTTTACAAAAATCTGCAAAGCTCTGTTCAATTCCGACATAATTGTGTATAATGAGTGAGGTATAAAAATTATACCAATAATTAACAATATTTGTAGGAGGAATTTTCAAATGCAAAAACTAACCGGCAAAGACTATTTACTCGGCATTCAGCATCTGTTCGCAATGTTTGGCGCAACCGTTCTGGTTCCGCTGCTTACCGGACTGAGTCCGGCGGTTGCCTTGGTAACAGCGGGTGTGGGAACTCTCATTTTCCACTGCTGCACAAAGTTTAAAGTACCTGTTTTCTTAGGCTCTTCATTCGCATTTATTGCACCTATTTCCATGATAGTAAATGACATGGGCATCCCCTATGCTCAGGGTGGTATAATGGCCGCAGGTTTGGTTTACCTGCTGTTTGCTCTCATTGCATATATAGTAGGTGTTGACCGTATTAAGAAAGTATTCCCGCCAGTTGTGACCGGTCCGGTTATCGTAGTTATCGGCATAGGCCTTTCCGGAACCGCTATCAGTGATGCTCTTAATAATATTGATGTTTCCGCAGGTATGACCGGCGATGCATGGCTTTGCCTTGCAATTGCGGCATTTACTCTGGCAGTAGTAATCGCTTGCATGATATTTGCAAAGGGCTTCTTTAAGCTTGTACCGATACTCATCGGTATCGCATCCGGCTATCTGCTCTGCGTAATACTTGATTTATTTGGCATTTTCCAGATGGATTATTCTGCAGTCACCAACGCATCTATCATTAATATCCCGTACGTAACCGAAGGCTTTTTCTCACTTCCAAAGTTTAGTTGGACGGCAATCCTGACCATCGCACCGGTTGCCCTCGTCACTTTCATGGAGCATATTGGCGATATTACAACAAACGGCGCGGTCGTAGGAAAGAACTTCTTTGCAGACCCGGGTCTTCACCGCACACTTCTGGGTGACGGTCTTGCAACTGCAGTAGCAGGCTTCTTCGGTGGCCCGTCCAACACCACATATTCGGAGAACACCGGTGTTCTTGCAACAACTAAGAATTACAATCCACGACTGCTCAGACTGGCTGCCGTTTTCGCTATAATCTTCGGTTTTGTAGGCGTTCTCGGCGGTATTTTGGAGACCATCCCCGGTCCGGTTAAGGGCGGCGTTGAGATTATGCTCTTTGGCATGATTGCAAGTATTGGTATCCGCACCCTCGTTGAAGCGAATCTCGATTTTACCCATTCACGCAACTTGGCAATCGTTGCACTCATCCTGACCACCGGTCTCGGCTTTAACGCAATCGGCGGTTTAACAGTTGCTATTGGAAGCGTAACTCTCAGCCTGTCCGGCCTGTTCGTAGCAACAGTGGTTGGCGTTATTATGAACCTTATACTGCCGGAGAATCTATAAATAGGAAAGGGTTAAAGAGCTATGACTTCTAAATTACATGTAATGGACCATCCGCTTATCCGCCATAAAATTACCATTCTGCGCGATAAGAACACGGATGTCCAAACCTTCCGCAACTTAATCGGTGAAATCGCCCTGCTCATAGGTTATGAAGCAACCCGCGATTTAAACCTGACCGAGGTTGATGTGGAAACGCCGCTTGTAAAAACCAAAGGCAGCGTAATAAATAAGCAGGTCACCATAGTACCGATACTCCGCGCAGGGCTTGGAATGGTGGACTCTTTAATGAGCCTGATTCCCGCATCAAAGGTCGGTCACATCGGCCTCTACCGCGACCATGATACTCTCAAACCCGTGGAATACTACTGTAAATTCCCGCCGGATATTGCAGAGCGTCAGGTAATAGTAACTGACCCGATGCTCGCAACCGGCGGAAGTGCCATCGCAGCGATCGATTGCTTAAAGCGCCGCGGTGTAAAGAAAATTAAGCTCATGTGCGTACTCGCAGCCCCCGAAGGTGTCGAAGCATTTTCAAAGGAACACCCGGATGTAGACATCTTCTGCGGAGTTCTCGATGAAAAGTTAAATGAAAACGGATACATCGTCCCCGGTTTGGGCGATGCCGGCGACCGGTTATTCGGAACACTCTAAAGCATTGAAAAGACTGCTCTTTTACAGAGCAGTCTTTCTTTTTTGCTATAAAAAATGTCGAAGTGAGTCGAAACTTTTATCCAATTTTTTCCAAATTTCATCTTGCGCATTTTACCAAATTATGGTAAATTATAAACGACGGAGGAAAAAATAATGATGAAAGGTTGATAATTATAATGGAAAAGAAAGTAAAAATCATAGTTGCAGAAGAAAATGCGCAACAGCGAATGAACCTTGTAAAACAGTTGAATTTGCACGAGGGATGGGAAGTAATAGCGGAAACCGGCGACGGCGAAGATGCAGTCCGCCTTATCGGGGAGTTGAGTCCGGATATTGTAATAATAAGCAATTTCTTACCGGGTCTTGACGGCATAGGCGTGAGCGAGAAAGTACGTGAGCTCAAATTAAAGCCTATGCCGCAAATTTTTCTCCTTTCCTCCTTCAGCAGCGAGAGTTTAGTGCGTATGGCATTTGATGCGGGAATATCCTATTTTATTACAAAGCCTATATCCTGCGATGCACTGATTGACAGAATAAACACCTTCCGCTCAAAGGAAACCGTTATTGCAGCCCCGATAGATCTAGCCAACGAGGAAAACCAGAAGAAGCTTGCGTTAGAGGTCACTGGGATAATACATGAGATAGGTGTTCCCGCACACATAAAAGGTTATCACTACTTGCGCGAAGCGATAATCATATCGGTAAATGATATGGACATACTAAACGCGGTTACCAAGGGGCTGTATCCGAGTGTTGCACGGCAATTTGGCACCACTCCTTCACGTGTAGAACGCGCAATTCGCCACGCTATAGAGACCGCATGGAGCCGCGGCGATGTAGAAACACTCAACAAATATTTTGGATATACTATATCCGAAAACAAAGGCAAGCCAACAAACTCAGAATTCATTGCCATGATAGCTGACCGCTTGGCAATGCAATATTATAAAGCAAGCTGATTGACAAATCTTTGCAATATACGTTAAAATTGTAATGCAATAAAATTACAAAGGACGTATTTTAACGTGGAGAAAATTAAACTTCCGCAAAATAAAGCAAAGGGAATAATTTTTGATTTAGACGGCACGCTACTTGACTCATTAGGCATTTGGCAGCGCGTAGACGAGCAGTTTTTCGCGTCGCGTAAAATTGAGCTTCCACCTGATTACAGTAACGCTATAGGGCATTTGAGTATAAGAGCAACCGCGCAATATACGATAGAGCGGTTTTCACTAAAAGAATCTGCCGAAGAAATTATCGCAGAATGGCAAGCCATGTCGCTTGACGCTTACGCAAATGATGTGTGTCTCAAGCCGTATGCCAAAGAGTTTTTGTTAAAGCTCAAAAAACAAGGTGTGCGACTTGCGGTTGCCACCGGCGGAGAAAGCGAGAAATTCACCCCGGCACTCAAGCGCTGCGGCATATACGAGTTATTTGAAAATTTCACTACGCTAAATGAGGTATCGCGCGGCAAGAACTTCCCGGATATTTATTTATGCGCAGCAGAAAAGCTTGGGCTCAATCCGGAAGAATGCACGGTTTTTGAAGATTTGTACGATGCAATACAGGGTGCGAAATCCGGCGGATTCTGCACCGTCGGGATATATGACAAACACTCTGAAAAAATGCAGGCAAGAATAAAAGAAACCGCGGATTATTATATCCGCAGTTACTCCGAAATGCTATAGAAAATCCGCCTCGGAAATTACCCGAGGCGGATTATGTTTTTTATTTACGCACAAACAAAATTCCCATTGTTCCCGGACCGCAATGCGTGGTAATAGTTGAGCCCGCGGTAGTTTCCAAAATCTCTTTAAACCCAGGCTGCAGCTCGATTATTTTATTGCGCACTGCCTCAATATCCGCATCGTCACACTTTGTATGCGTTAAAAATATTCTGTTAAGGCAAATATCATCGCGCCCGCTCAAACGCTCAGTCACGTACTCAAGCATGACCGAACCGATTTTCCCGCGGTACTTTTTGCCGACTTCCATTCCGCCGTCACGCACCTCAATACACGGCTTAAGCTTTAATAAATTTGCCCCCAGCGCCGCGACAGTTGAGCAGCGCCCTCCCTTGTGCAGATAATCAAGCTTATCTATTACAAAGCTCGCCTCGACCTTTTCGGTAAGCGCAGTACATGCATTGTATATCTCCTCAGCACTTGCCCCCTGCTGCGCCATTTCCGCACCGTGCAGGACTACAAGTCCCTGACCTGTAGATAAGTTTTTAGAGTCAACAACATATACATTGTCCATATCCTCTGCGGCAATACGCGCATTCTGATGCGTGCAGGAAAATCCACTGCTTATGTTAAAGTGGACCACGCTGTACCCCTTATCCGTCCATGAGCGGAATGTCTCCTCATAATCCGACACGTTTATTGCACTGGTCTTGGGAAGTTCTCCCGTCTCGGAAACATGGGAATAAATATCTTCTGGCGTTATGTCCACACCGTCTCTTCCGCTGCGCTCACCGAGTGAGACCACAAGCGGAAGAATTTCAATATCGTATTTTTTTATAAGCTCATATGAAAGGTCGCAGGTACTGTCTGATATAATTTTTACTTTCATATACGTGCCTCCCATTTACTAAACAAATTATTATACACATACCATGAAAGAATTATACCAGTTTTGAGTATGTAATTGCAATAGTTATATTTAAATATTATGTCAAATTACGCTATCTTATGCTGATGTATGCAAAATATGCCGCGTAGCATGCAAGCATGAGCACTCCACTGAAGCGATTGAGTTTATAATTTCTCAGGCAGCATACGAGAAGAAGTGCGGATGCAAAAATAACCGCTGCTGTATCAAATATAAAGCCTGCCGCAAACGGCACCGGAATAATAAGAGCAGACGTACCGACAACGAATAAAATATTGAAGATATTGCTTCCAACAATATTTCCTATCGCAATATCCGCATTGCCCTTACGCGCCGCAGAAACCGACGTGAATAGCTCGGGAAGTGACGTTCCGAGAGCGACAATCGTAAGACCTATAAATCTCTCGCTAAGACCCAAAATATGCGCAATAGCAGTCGCACCGTCAACCGCGAAGTTGCTTCCTGCTATAATAAGCGCCAGACCAATTACCGTAAGCAGTAAAAGTTGCCATACCTTGCGCGGCTTATTATCCAACTCACCATCCTCCGTCTGTTCGGGATTTTTCTTGGTATATATGAACAGATATGTAAGATATGCTATAAATGCAACCCACAAAATAACTCCATCAAGCCAACCCAAGCTTTGTGAAAATCCCTGTACCAGAAGAAGCACGGTTACGCCAATCATAAATGGGATTTCAATTTTAACCGTAGATTTTGCAACCGCAAGCGGTGTGATAACCGCGGAAAGACCTAAAATTATCAGAATATTGAGGATATTACTGCCAAGGATATTCCCTACCGTTATATCCGCGCTTCCCTTGAGTGCTGCGGATATGCTGACCGCGGCTTCGGGTGCACTGGTTCCCATTGCGACAATCGTAAGACCTATTACCAGTTGCGGAATTCCAAAGCGCGCGGCTATACCCGCTGCACCGTCAACAAACCAATCCGCACCTTTTACAAGGAACACAAAGCCTACTACCAAAGATAAAATTGCGATTACCGTTTCCATAATCTTCTCTCCTTTGTTTTTTCACAGCGATTTTCGCATAAAAAAAGCGAGACCTTCGCTGCAGTAATTTACAGCAAAGTCTCGTCACTTACTCACAAAGCCGGATTTTGTTTTTCAAAAATCGTACTGACGGCAATGTAAACACGTAAAATCCGTGCCGACTACTCCCTTTGTCTTTTGTATTATACATTAGCCAAAAGGAAAAATCAAGAATTTTTTTCAATGATAACTAATTTTAGTTATGCTAAATGAATAAGCCGTAAAAAATACTCAGTTATCTCTTCGGGTGATTGCGTGCACTTGGTCTCTATCCACCATTTTACAGTCTCAACAAAGGTTGATGCGACGTGATTTGTCCAAAAGCTTTTGGGAAGCTTTTCCGCAAGAGGCGACGCAAAAACATCCTCTTGCTTTTCAATCAATCTTACAAGCCCTGCCTTAAAATAATTTAAAAAAATTTCATTGTTCCTGCATGAGAGTAATTTAAAAATATTGTTATCGTTATTTTTTAAATGCTTAAACAAATGTAAAAACACTGAGTCAGTCAAAGTACAGTCAAATATATGCTTATGTCCATGCTTGTTTTCGTCAAGCGAATCAAATATATGGCAAAACAGCTCTTCACAAATGCTTTTCAAAAGATAATCCTTAGTCTCAAAATGCGCATAAAACGTGGCTCTTCCTACATCTGCGCGCTCTATTATTTCCCCAACGGTTATCTGAGCGTAATTCTTTTCAGACAAAAGCTGGGTAAATGCGTCAAATATAGCCTCTCTGGTTTTTCTCTGCCGTCTGTCCATAAATAGCCTCCGTACAAATTCCTCGAAATGTTCGGTAGCGAACACACACTAAAAATCATATATTGAATTTTAGTGGCCCTTTCGCTTAAGATATTATAGAACAATATGTTCAGTAATAAATATATTGTACATTAAATTACTTCAAAAAGTCAACAGTCAGGGGTGTCTATATGAAAACTCAAAGCAAAATCTTAATTGTATTTCTTTTAAACCTTATCTTTTCCATCTTCGAATTTCTCGGTGGGATAATTACCGGCAGCGTGGCTATTGTGTCCGACGCAATTCACGATATGGGCGATGCCGCGAGTATAGGTCTTGCATATATCCTTGAAAGAAAAAGCGAGAAAAAACCGGATGAAAACTTTACTTACGGATATGTGCGATACTCGGTAATCGGAGGCGCTGTAAGTACCATCATTCTCCTTTTTGGTTCTCTTGTTGTGATTTATAATGCAATTGATAAGCTCATTAATCCAACCCAAATAAACTATGACGGAATGATACTTGTTGCCGTCATCAGCTTTTTCGTAAATTTTGTCGCGGCATATTTCACGCACGGCGGAAATTCAATAAACCAGCGTGCGATAAATCTCCACATGCTCGAAGACGTTTTGGGTTGGTGCGTGGTACTCGTCGGCGCTTTAATCATGCGTTTTACAAATCTTGCAATAATCGACCCGCTGATGTCCATCGGCGTAGCCGTATTTATTTTAATAAACGCCATTAAAAATTTTAAAACAGCCCTAAATGTTTTTCTTGAAAAAACGCCTCACGGAATCAATATCGCCGAGCTTAAAAAGCATATCCTAAACATTGACGGTATTTTAGACGTTCACCACGTGCATGTCTGGAGTATGGATGGCTATAAAAATTATGCAACCATGCATATCGTAACCGATTGCGAATATCAGACGGTCAAAAAATACGTTCGCGAAAAAATGCACGAGCTGGGCATCTCACATGTGACGATAGAAACCGAGCACTCGGGTGAACAATGCGGGCAAGAGAGCTGCAATACGGACATAACATATAAATGTCCCCACAACCATCACCACTAAACTGACAAAAACAAACGGACCATAAAGGTCCGTTTGTTTTTATATACTGTTTATTCAACTGCAATAAGCGCGTATCCTGAGAAGAGTCCGCCGGGTACGGTTATATTAGCTGTACCCGCATTTACGCTAATCTCAAGCTCAACTTCCTTATCAAGCTCTGGTGTGCGCAGATACGCTTTGGAAACGCTCAGTCCATTCGGGATTTTAACCGTAAGCTTTGCCTCCGGTATCTTCTCGCCATCAGTCGTAAAGTTCGGGATAATCTCCTTATGGTCGGTCTTACCCGCTTTTTCCGCAACCGTATCCTTTAAGTTTACAAGATGCAGCGCAAGTCCGCCCTCAACCGCATAACCCGTCAGAACCACGCGATTGTTTTCACACTCAATCCTCAGTTTAGGCTCTACTATACTTGCAAGCACCGCACCGGTACCCGCCTTCTGCATCTCCCACTTGGACAACACCACTTCCGAAGGTACAGGGTGCTCAACGCGTCGATGACACCAGATTGTCGGCTGATACTCACTCTCTGACGGTGCAAAGTCCATCCGCCAAATCTCACCGTCTCCGCATTTTAGCGACTTATTGTTTTCAAACTTAACACCGAATTGCGCCTGTACGGCATCATAGTCTCTCGCACTTCCGTCATCATTAAAGAGCGCAAACTCACCCAATATGATAATGCGGCCACCGCGACGTGCATACTCGGCAAAGCGCTTTATCTCTTCATCGTCAAGCATTGCCACATGAGAGAGAACTATCGTCTCATGTCGCATAAGCTCTTCTATATCGTCGGTCTCAAACACCATATCCACGCTCAAGCCGGATACATATGCCGCCTGCATCCCGCCCATAAACTTATGCATATACCTTACCATCGCATCCTCGGTATAATCTCGGGTCTTCTGCGAGAAATAGAAGCTTACGTCTGCTATCTTATCAGGCGCGGTATAAAAGCGCATATTCTCTCTTTCAAACTCACGGTACGGTCTTTCCATGGATGTATTATCCATACCCTCATTGGTTCCTGTGTACAGTTGTCCCCAGCTGCGTGCAAGAGACCAGCAAAAATAAACCGTATCCGCACGGTCCGGATAGAACTCGGACATTGACGGGACATTGTAGCGTCTTCCTGCCGCGTAACGGTGAATTGCCTCTGTGTAGAAGTTTATGTACGACTGCTTGATAATCGCAGAGAAGCAGTTCTCCTGGAATATCGTAGTCCACAAATCCATGCAGCGGTCAAACGCATATGCTGTCGAGCAATGCATAAGCACGTCCGAACAGTAGTTGGGGCGCAAAAGCTTTACCCCCATTTCGTCATACAGCTTGGTCAGGTCGCGGTACATACGCACTGTAGAGTCAAACTTAAACTTCTTCCATGCAATATATGCCGGATTGTCATAGTTTTCGAAAAACTCATCCCAGTGCTCGGGGTCCGGAATGTCATATCCGGTCTGCTCCTTAAAGAGCTTCCGGCAGTGCTTACATGTGCACGCTTTCATATCTCCGAAATACTGAACATCGTCATTCATAATGCCGTCAATGCCCAAATTAACGACATCTTTTACGTAATTGAAATATATCTCGCGGTAATCCGGATTGTTAAAGCATAAGCTGTACGAACCGTATACATTTGTTGCAAGCTCACCTGTCGAACCGTCTATCTGCGCAAGGTCTGGCAGGAATTTACCCTCTATCATTCTCGAAACCGTCAGGTATGGGAAAACCTTCTTCCAGTTATCGCGGCTGCTTATCCCCGCGCCGTACGTCAGAATATCTTCCTCCAGCCGCTTCCAACCCAAATCTGTCAGAAGATTGAGCGTCAGGTGCGCACTGTGGTGCTCGACCAGCTTGATACCGTACTTATGGCACGCAATAACCATTTTGCGGATGCACTCGTTAATTTCCTTCCAGTACGGATAATATCCGATACGAAAATGCGTAATAGTGAATGTACATGCTATGGTAACTCCTCGGTCATAGAGTTCCTTTGCCCTTTTATCCCAATCCTCCTGGGTATAATTGAATATTTCTTCATCATTGTACCATAACCAGGTATAGGCTTGATTCCATGAGTTATCTTGTATTTTATCCTGCGGCATATCACAACAAATCCTTTCACTTCATTTGCCTACAGTATACCAATTTGCAACTTATCTTCCAATACCATTTTGTTGGAAGCTTCGGTCAATTTGTTACATATCAAAGGTTTTGAAGTATATTCCAAACACGTTCATCTATCGGGATGCCGTTTTTTAAGTTGTCCTCACGTTTTGCATGCATACCGTCGCCTGGGCAGCGCACAGCCTCATCTGCATCTGACCTGTCCGATGCGCGGACGTTCTCAAGAGTTTCCTCTATAATCGCCTCTGCATTCGGATTAAGCTTCGGGTCAAGCGCAATAAATATCTGGCACAGGCAGTGCTCGTCCGTGACATTTTTTCCGACCTGACAAGTGCTGAACCCGCCGGATATAACCGCAGCTATCAAATCGAGTGCGACGGAAAAAGCACAACCTTTCCAATATCCCATCGGAAGTAAGCGCCGTGTTTTTTCAATGTCGCCGGGATTGCAGGTCAGCTCACCGCTCTCATCATATCCGCCCGGAAGCGGAAGCTCTTTATCCGCAAGGCGGTATCTCTCAAGCGCACCGTAGGCAAACTGGCTCATAGCAGCATCAACCAGAACAGGGGTATCCTTGTACGGAACTGCGAACACAAGAGGGTTATTTCCTATGCGGCAGTCAGTTGCACCCCACGCGGGCATATTAGGCATGGTATTTGTCCAACAAATGCCGACAAATCCTGCACGTGCCGCCTGCAGACCATACGTCCCGCCGCGCATCCAATGATTGGTGTTTCTCAGCGCAACGCATCCGATACCGTACTCGCGCGCAAGCTCCATCGCACGATTCATTGCAATCTCCGCATTTGTGTTTCCAATGCCCTCATTTCCGTCCCACTGCTCAATCGCGCCAAGTGATGCTATCTTCTCTGGCTCGGCATCAAGTTTTATATATCCCTTGTCTATATACTCGACAAACATTGGAAAACGGTTTGCGCCATGGGAATAAACGCCGTCTAAACTGTTCTCGGCAAATATTTCGGCACTCCGGCGCGCCTTAGCCTCAGGCGCGCCTCGGCTTATAAGAATTCTATAAAACGTATCTTCAAGCTTTTTATATTCAATACGCACAAGCAATCTCTCCTTACACAAAACGCCTTGGAAAACAAAGTTCCCAAGGCGTTTTTATTTTTTAACCTACGTAATTGTAGCCCATTTCAACCGCTTTGATGTTCTTCTCAAGCATATCTTTTTTACGCTCAGGAACAACCTTGCGGATTGCGTTGAATATGGTTTCCAGGTTGCAGCTTTCAAGCTCTTTTACAACCTTACCCAGCATAATCATGTTGGCAAGGCCGGTCATACCGTTGTCACTCGCCATCTGAGTGCAGGGGATGTAGAAGCACTTTACATCGTCACGCTCAACCTTGCGGGTGATAAGGGTGCTGTCAATAAATGCCATTCCACCCTTTACTATAGCGTTTTCGAATTTATCAAGTGACGGCAGGTTCATCGCTATCAGAACTTCAGGATCGTTTACTATCGGTGAACCGATCGGATCATCACTTATGATAACACTGCAGTTTGCAGTACCGCCACGCATTTCCGGGCCGTAGGAGGGCAACCAGCTTACCTGATGACCGTCCATCATGCCCGCGTAAACCAAGATTTTGCCGGAGAACAGAATACCCTGTCCGCCAAATCCTGCAATGACTATTTCATTTTTCATGCCTTTTTCGCCTCCGCATCTTTATCTTTATATACGCCCAGCGGATAATGTGGCATCATGTTTTCACGAAGCCAATCCAGTGCCTTTACCGGTGAAAGACCCCAGTTTGTCGGGCAGGTGGACAGAACCTCAACAATTGAGAAACCCTTATTGTCCAGCTGATTTTGGAATGCTTTGCGGATTGCCTTTTTTGCCTGATTTACGTGCGCAACGCTGTCCATCGCTACACGCTCTGCGTATGCTACACCGTCAAGTGTTGAGAGCATTTCGCACACACGTACCGGATGACCTTCAAGTGAAGTGTCACGTCCGAACGGAGTGGTCTGCGTAATCTGACCGGGCAGAGTGGTTGGTGCCATCTGACCGCCGGTCATGCCGTAAATCGCGTTGTTTACAAATATTACGGTTATATTCTCACCGCGGGTTGCTGCGTGAACGGTTTCAGCCGTACCAATTGCCGCAAGGTCGCCATCACCCTGATAAGTGAATACAACGTTTTCCGGCAGAGCACGCTTGATGCCGGTTGCCATAGCCGGTGCACGTCCGTGCGCGGCTTCTGTCATATCGCAATTAAAATAGTTATAAGCCATAACGCTGCAGCCTACCGGTGCTACGCCGATAGTGCGTCCGGTAATATCCAGCTCATCCATAACCTCAGCTACCAGACGGTGAATTATACCGTGGGTGCAGCCGGGGCAGTAATGGAACGGAACGTCCGCCAGCGCTTTAGGTCTGTCAAATACCACTGCCATCAGTTCATACCTCCTGCTATCTCGGTAATTTTTGCAAGGACTTCCTCCGGCTTTACAATCATACCGCCGGTACGGTTGCACAAGTGAACAGGTTTTGAACACTCGCATGCCAGACGAATATCATCTATCATTTGTCCCATATTAAGCTCAACACTCAAGAATGCCTTGCAGGTTTTTGCAGCGTTCTTAATAGCGTCAACAGGGAACGGCCAGAGCGTAATCGGGCGGATGATACCCACCTTGATGCCCTGCTCACGTGCCGCAATAACTGCATTCTTTGCAATACGTGCAGCTGCGCCAAATGCGACGATAACAATATCCGCATCGTCGGTCATAAACAGCTCTGCCTTCTGCTCGTTTGCCTGAATCTTTGCATAGCGCTCATAACGCTCAAAGTTCATCTTTTCCAGCTCTTCCGGCTGCAGATAGAGTGAATTTACGATATTTTTTTTGCGCTTGCCCTCGGTTCCGGTAACCGCCCAAGTCTTCTCAGGAAGCTCACGTCCGGTTCCCTCGGGGAACTCTACCGGCTCCATCATCTGACCTAAGATACCGTCACCCAGAATCATGACAGGGGTACGATACATATCAGCTATATCAAAAGCCTCATATGTAAGAGATACCATTTCCTGAACCGTGCTGGGTGCGAGTATCGGCAGGTGGAAGTCACCATGACCTAAGCCGCGGGTCGCCTGATTATAGTCAGACTGAGACGGCTGAATGCCGCCAAGACCCGGACCGCCGCGCTGGATGTTTACGATAACAGCCGGCAGGTCACAACCTACCAGATAGGATATACCCTCGCTCTTGAGTGAAATTCCGGGGCTTGAGCTTGAGGTAAGAACACGCTTACCCGTTGATGCTGCACCGAGCACCATATTGATAGCTGCGACCTCACTCTCTGCCTGAAGGAAGGTGCCGCCAGCCTTGCGCATATGCTTTGCAAGGTACGCTGCAACCTCAGTCTGCGGGGTTATAGGATAGCCGAAGAAGTAACGGCAGCCTGCACGAATAGCAGCTTCCGCCAAAGCTTCGTTACCTTTCATCAAAACTTTCTCGCTCATCTGATTTCAAACCTCCCCTTCTACTTCTCTACTCGGATGACTACATCCGGGCACATTGTTGCACAAATAGCACAGCCTATGCACTTCTCAGGCTCCGCCATCTGAGCAGGATTAAAGCCTTTTTTGTTAATACGATCCTGAGCCATCTCAAGAATCTTCTTCGGACATACATGGACACATAATCCACAGCCCTTACACTCGTCCTCACGGAAAGTTACCTTTGGCATAAATATGTACCTCCTTATATGCTAAAGACAAAATTTTACTTATTCCAATATTCCTTGGTATATATACGAACCGGGAAAGGATTAGGCACATCAACAGCGCCAAGCTCCTCCGGATACGCAGTCATAACAAGCGGGATCCCCGCCATTTTGCAGACCTCATCGGCATAGCTTACTGAAGCCTTAACATGCGCCTCGCTCGTCAGCTTTCCTAAATTAGAGTTATTTACAACTCCGTTAAATTTCACATGACAAGCCTCTTCTATCTCGCGCATTACCTCAATAGTATCCTCGGATGTGCGTGTATCCGGGCGATACATGCTTATTACAAGGAGCATGTGATAGTCATCACACTCCTCCAGAAGCTCAGCGAAACGCCCGAGCGCATATGCGCCGCGATCATCACCGCCCAAATCCACAACTGAATACCCGGGAGATGAGAAAATAGAGTATGCAGCAGAGGGAATCGCCGGCAAATCCACATTTGAGTTTGCAAACTCGGATGCTATCATTCTTATGCCGCGCTCACCCAAGAGCTTCTCACTGTCCTTAGTGCGGAAATACGGATTTACAATATCCAAATCGCACACGGATACGTCCTCGCCACTCTCTCTGAGCTTCAGCGCATAATTTACCGCCAGATTCGTTTTTCCGCTGCCGTAGTGACCTGCGAATACAGTTA
The DNA here is from genome assembly GCA_045636205.1 of Eubacteriales bacterium. GTDB lineage: Bacteria > Bacillota > Clostridia > Oscillospirales > JAAYXM01 > JAZRUF01. Next base: position 1,826 of record JAZTXE010000075.1, on the reverse strand, counting down.
TTTTTTTGCCGTTGATACTCGTCACCCGCCTTTTTTCTTACCGGATAATATATTATTATAGCAAAGTAATTTATTATTTGCAACGTCAAAGACACGCTTTCTTTCGTAAAATATTCGTTTTTTTTGTTTATTTTGACATTTGCGCCGCGTCCAAATTTACCGCATTCTCTTCTTAACTCGTATTTTTGTATTTTTCTTTGCATAAACTATAAAAACCCTTGACTTTAAAATATCAATATACTAAAATACAGCTGTACTTGCGGCTGTAAGAAAAAGGAGTATTTTTTTATGCAAAAACCCGATTTCTTTAAAGCCACCGAAGGAAAACTCATTGTTTCCTGCCAAGCACTCAGCGACGAACCTCTGCACAGCCCGTATATCATGTCACGCATGGCATATGCTGCAAAGCTCGGCGGTGCTGCAGGTATACGCGCAAATTCAATCGCGGATATTTGCGACATCCGCAAAATTGTGGATTTGCCGATGATAGGAATAATAAAGCGCTCACATGAAAACTGCGATGTTTACATCACGCCTACAGTCGCCGAGGTTGACGAGCTTGTTTCCGCAGGCGTTGAGGTCATCGCGATGGATGCGACCAACCGGACCCGACCGACCGGCAGAACCATAGCTGAGGATTTCCCGGATATACGAAAAAAGTATCCCAATCAGCTTTTTATGGCAGATTGTGCTACGTTTGAAGACGCGTTTCGCGCGGTTGAGCTCGGCTTTGACTGCGTAGGCACTACTCTGCGCGGTTATACAGAGGACACAACCGGAATTAAAATTCCGGACTTTGAATTTATAGCAAAGCTCGGTGTGGAAATCCACATCCCGGTAATTGCAGAGGGCGGCATATGGAGCCCCGAAGAGCTAAAAAAGGTTATGAACATTCCGGGAATACACGCGGCAGTTGTAGGCAGTGCAATAACTCGCCCGATGGAGATAACAAAAAAATACGTCGCTGCAATATCTTAAAAAGTATTTCTTTTGCGCCGTATGCGGCGCATTACATATACAAAGGAGGGCCATGTTATGGCTACACTTGTTAAAAAGATTGACATTCACGTTCACTCCACACCCAAGAAGTACATTGACCGCGTTGGTGGTGGAGATTTTACCACCCCGGAAGAGTTGCGCAAAATGTACGACCATTTAGGCATTGAATTTGGTATTCAGCTTCCGACCGTGCATCACGAAAGCGTTGCTTATCAGATTACAAACGAGATGTCTTACGACATGGTTCAGGCGCATCCAGAAACATATGACTGGTTCTGCAACTTAGACCCGCGCATGATGAAAAACTCACCTGATTTAGATTTCAGCTATTTCATTGAGCATTACAAGAAAATGGGCGCAAAGGGCATCGGCGAGCTGTGCTGCAATATGGATATGGATGACCCACTGGTCGAAAACCTGTTCTACCATGCAGAAAAATGCAATATGCCGGTTACTATACATATAGGTAATTACAGAAACGACTATGGTCTTATCGACTCACTGGGTCTTCCCAAGCTTGAGCGTGCACTGCAGAAGTTCCCCAACCTCAAAATTTTAGGTCATTCCCAGAAGTTCTGGGCAGAAATAAGCGGTGACTGCACCGAGGAGCTTCGCAAAGGCTATCCGACCGGAAAAGTCGTTCTGGGAGGCAGAACCGTTGAGCTTCTGCGCAAGTATCCAAACCTACTCGGCGACCTGTCCGCAGGCAGCGGTGAAAACGCTATCATGCGTGACCCTGAATTTGGTTACGCATTCTTAGAGGAGTTCCAGGATAAGCTCTTCTTTGGAACCGACATATGTGACCCGCGCAACAAGCTCACCCTCTC
>JAZTXE010000074.1:0-24808 GCA_045636205.1 Eubacteriales bacterium | reverse complement strand
ATTACATCTACTTCCTTAATTTTTCTCCAGTATTTCATTGATGAAAATGCATATCTTACATCATTAATATATCTCTTTATAAAATTTGTTTTATCAACAACGTTACGCTTTATAGTATCATGCGTGAAATTCTCTCTGCTTGCAAGTGTAGCAGGAATATCAGCATACATCCCTTTTCTGTGGCTTTGAATTAAATGCACTTCATATCCATTATCCAAAAAATCCCTAATCATAACTTCTGCCATTTGATTATTTGGGTTAGGTGTGTCAAACCCTTCGGCTGTTATATATAATATCTTCACTACACTCACCCTATACTTATCTATTTATGCTTTTATATTCCTGAATTTGCCTTTTTACGCCTTCTTCAAATGAAACTGGACTGTATCCAAAATCTTTCTTCGCTTGCTCATGATCATACACTCTATCTTCCACAAGCCTTTGCACTTTTTCTCTAAAATCTTTTTTACCTAATGTCAGTAAATAAATAATCCATGCGCCAAAATATGCCATCCAAAATGGCACAGAAAAAAACTTATTTGTTACACCAAGTTCTTTTGCCATTATTCTAAACATATCAATTAATTTTATAGGATGCCTTCCTGAAAGATTATATTGTTTGTCCATGGTCGTTTCCGATTTCAGTAGAACTTGATAATATGCTTTTCCCAAATCTCCGCACCATACTGGTTGCAATTCATATTTCCCTCCACTCACTGTAGGGAATACTCTCAACTTGTCTACCATTTTTATAAAAACCGCTACGTTATTGTCTTGTAAATTACCATAGATCATAGTTGGCCTAAGTATGGTTAACGAAACATCTTTATCGCATATAATATCGTTAATTTCTTTTTCAATCTCTCTATACAACTCCCCTGCAGCTTTATACTTGGAAAATATACCGGTTGTGTGAACGCAAATAATCCAATTAATTCTGCTTTTTACTGCTGCTTTAACGATATTCAACGAGTGGTTGATGCCTGATATATGCAATACTGTGTCATATTCTCCTTCAATAAAAACATCTTCTACAAACTTTTCATCTTCCAATGTTCCTATATGTATATTGCACTTTGGTACATGCTTGGTCACTAAGGCTATTTTCCCGTTATCTCGTACAATAAAGCCAAAACTATACTCTCCTTTTATTTGTTCAAAGTTTGCTGCAACCTCTTTCAAGAAATATTGTCCGCTTTTCCCTGTTGCCCCAGTAACTAAAATTTTCTTCATTTTACAGTTTCCTTCTCTTCTATCTTCCCTGTTCCGCCTTCGACTACGCCGTCTGACTTAAGCACACTGATAATAGTTCCAAAGAACAACTTGAAATCGGTCCAAAACGAAATTTTTTCCACATATTCTCCGTCAAGCTTAGCTTTTTCTTCTATCGGCAGTTCATCTCTTCCTTTTATTTGCGCAAGTCCGGTAAGCCCCGGTTTGACATCATTCGCACCGTACTTGTCACGCTCTTCTATTAAATCGTATTGATTCCACAATGCAGGACGAGGTCCTATTATTGTCATTGTTCCGGCAAAAATACAAAACAACTGCGGAAGCTCATCTATTGAAGCCTTTCTCATGAACTTCTGCCACCCGCTCAGCATATCTTCACTTTTAAACTGATGCGTTGGCAAATCCTTTGGAACGTTGATGGGCATAGACCTGAATTTTAAAATATTAAAGTGCGTTTTATGTATTCCTATCCGTTCTTGTTTAAACAACACCGGACCCGGCGAATCAATTTTTATGATAATCGCTATTATCAGCATAGGAACTGCCAATACAATTATCCCTATAAAAGATAGCACTATATCAATAAAACGCTTAAAAAACCGCACGTACATTTCTCTACACCTCTACCTGCACTCCCACCGCGGCAGAATTTATCTGCTTGGGGTCGTAATATGTAGACACTATGTCCTTCATAAGCTCTATCATCTCGCGGTTTGAAACATTATCCGTCACCGCACAGTCAAGCTTTTCAAGGCAGTCCATAATATAATCCGGACTGATAATCTCCTGCTGCTCGACAAAAATCTTCTCATTTGCAGTCTTACTCTGCCCAACACCGCCGGTTATCAGCTCCTCGTAGAGCTTCTCTCCCGGTCTCAATCCGATTTCCTTAATCTCAATGTCCTTATACGGCTCAAGTCCGGAAAGACGTATGAGATTTTCCGCAAGCGTCAAAATTTTGACCGGCTCACCCATGTCAAGCACAAAAATCTGCCCGGGCTGCGCCATCGCACCCGCCTCCAGCACAAGCTGCGAGGCTTCCTCAATAGTCATAAAATATCTGATTATCCGCTTATCCGTAAGTGTAATCGGACCGCCATCAGCAATCTGACGCTTAAAGAGCGGAACAACCGAGCCGTTTGAGCCGAGAACATTACCAAAGCGCACCACGCAAAATTCAGTAGCGCTCTTCTGTCGGCTCTGCAATATCATTTCACAGAAACGCTTTGTCGCGCCCATGAAATTGGTCGGGTTAACCGCCTTATCCGTTGAAATCATGACAAATTTCTTAACGCCGTACTTCTCAGCCGCACGAACCACGTGATAAGTCCCGAAAATATTGTTCTTTACCGCCTCAGTAGTGCAACTTTCCATAAGCGGCACGTGCTTGTGCGCTGCCGCGTGGAAAACAATCTCCGGGCGCAACTCTTTGAAGAGGGAATAAATCTTTTCTTTATCACGTATAGATGCGATTTCCACCTTTAAATTCAGCTCTTTATGCTTACTCAAAAGCTCTTGCTGAATGTCGTATGCATTGTTTTCGTATATGTCAAGAATTATAAGCTGCTTAGGCTTGCATCTTGCAATCTGGCGGCATAGCTCGCTTCCGATTGAACCGCCACCTCCGGTAACGAGCACAATCTTATCCTGCATAAGCTCGGTAACCGCCTGATTATTGAGCTTTATCGGCTCACGCCCGAGCAGGTCCTCAACTTGTACATCCTTAACCTCGGACAGGCTCGCCTCGCCGTTTACCATCTGATAAACGCCCGGCAATGTCTGTACCTTACATCCTGTATCCTGACACAGCTTTAATATCTCCTGCTTGTCCTCCGCAGTTGCCGACGGAATAGCAAAAATTATGTGCGTTACCTTCTTTTCCTTTGCAAGCCCTGCAATTTTATCACGTCCACCATAGATACGCACGCCGTTCATACGCTTGCCCCACTTGCTCTGGTTATCATCAACAATGCAACAAACCTTGCCTTTGGTCTTATTTGAAAACAAAATCTCACGAAGCAGGACGCGTCCCGCCTCACCTGCTCCTATGAGCATAATTCTCTCCCCGCCGCTTATGCGAAGAAATGCACGGCTAAGAGACTCATAGAAACGCAAAAAGCATCGCATGCCTACCAGTGCAATAATTATGCAAAGCAAGTCAATCGCTGCGACGCTGTTTGGGATTTTTATCCCCGCTAAACGGGATACAATATATGTAACAATAAAAGCTGACGCAACAGATACCGTCATATCCGCGACATCGTATGCGCTTACAGACCTCCAGACATAGTGGTACATACGGCGCAGCATGAAAATTACAATTGTAGCCCCGCCCTGCACGCATAAAAAATAGAAAAGCTGGCGCTTGTACTCACTTCCGATTGCATCGAAAGAAAAATCAAAGCGCACTAATAAAGCCACCATGCCACATACGGCAATGAGTAGCACATCAAGTAATATAATGGCTAATATGCGTAGAATCTTCTTGTAGCACTCATTCATTAAAAACTACAACCTTTATCTTTACAATGCCGCATACTCCCTCCCTCATAGGTATGCGGCATTATATATTTTTTTAATCCTCATTTGTCATGAAAACCTGCTCGACGGTTGTAACGCCTGCCAGCTCATCAGCACAAAGAGAAAAATCTTCCGCTACATCCGGACCTATCTTACGGCTAATGAACTTCATTGCCTCTTTGAGGTTGGGTGCGCGTTTTTTGTTATCGTGACAGTCAGAGGCAATTAAATTGCCCTTGCCATCCTTTAAAAGCTTCATGACTCCGCCACGTCTGAGCGAGCACAACAACGCATCAGTTCCAATCTGAACCGGGAAGTTCAAATCTAACACCTCATCAATAAGGTCAGGCGGCTGAATTTTTAAATATCTCTCCAAATGAGCAAACACAGGTGTTATCCCTGTGCGCCCTGCCAAATTATAAATTTGGTCAATCATTCGTCCGTTCCACGGTGTAAACGGAAGCTCAAGCAATAGATTCTTAGTCTCGCCAATACATAGCTTAGAAAGGTCTTCCCATTCATCCATGTCAGGCCACCATGCTACCTCGGCTCCCAATATAAGCCTTGGCAGAGAATTTCTCTCATCGTCAGAAAGTTCGCGTAGTTTATTGGCAAGCTGTAGCGCCGCCTCTTGTCTGCGGCGAAGAAACCGCCGCGGGTTCTCCCTATCCCGATAAAAGTGCGGTGTCAGGACCACGGTTTTAATCCCTTGGTCCCGCTCCATCTTCAGCATCGCAATGCTTACGTCTGCATCCTCAGCGCCGTCATCAATACCGGGCAGAATGTGAGTATGCAGATCCGTCATTGCACATCAGCCTCCTGTTGCTTCTGAGCTTCCGCACTCTGCTGATTCTGCATAGCAGGCATATGCGCACTTCCATGTCCACGCCCATAGCCATAACCATATCCACGGCGGCGGTAGCCGTACCCGTAGCCATAGCCGTATCCGTACCTTTTGTAGCGCCTGTACTTGCCGTACTTCATATACCCTTTATAACGATACTTGCCATACGCATAATGTGTTTTTTCCATGTCAACATCATTGAGAACAAAGCCAAGAATCTTCGCCTTTGCATACTCAAGCTGCTCAACCGCGTGGACAACACCGCCACGCTCGGCATAGTTTGCACGCACAAGGAAAAGAACGCCGTTTGATTGCGGAGCCAGAACAACCGCGTCTGTAACCATATTTACAGGCGGTGAATCCAGGAAAATATAATCATAACTCTCGCGCAAATCGTTTATGATTTGCTGCATTTTGGGTGAACCTAAAAGCTCTGACGGATTCGGCGGAATATCTCCCGATAAAATTACATCCAAGCCTTCAATATTGGTGTGCAGAATTGCCTCATCCTTAAGCTCGCTGTTCATGATGAGATTGCTCAGTCCCACCTTGGAATTCATCTGTAACAAGCGTGAAACCTTAGGACGGCGCAGATCACAGTCAATAACCAATACCTTGCGGTCAGTCATCGCATATGATATAGCCAGATTCATAGCGGTGATGCTCTTTCCCTCACCCTGCATAGACGAAGTAACAACTATAACATTGCATTTTTCCTCATCAGTAAGCGCAAACGAAACGTTGGTTCGCAGCGCCTTGTAAGCCTCACGCACGAAAAAGTCACTCTTTGCCGAGAGAAGATTCCGTCTTTCCTCGTTTATCGACGATTCTGTACGCTTCTTTGAGGCGGCAGCGTTATCCTTATTTCTTTTAAATAAGTTAATCATTTCCCCGCCTCCTTATTTTTATTGTCACCGGACTCTTCGTCCTCATCTCTTACATACTCATGCGCATGATAGACATACTTACCCTTTGTATATCCGCCGCGGCGCTTTGCGCTCGCCGAAACAAACGCAGGAATCTGCGCAAGAACCGGCATCTCAAATAGCATCGCCAAGTCCTCTTCATCCTTAATGCGTACATCAAGCAAAAATCTGAGTGTAATATATGCAAGCGCGAGAAGACCTCCCGCAAGAATTCCCAGTATGCAGTTTTTCCCCAAATCCGGCGAAGACGGACTCTTGGGAATTTTTGCATAGTCAATAATCTTAGTCGAGCTTCCCTCTACTATGGACTCAATCTCCTTAGGAGCCACCTCGGCAACCGCGTTTGCTATTCTCGCCGCCATCTTCGGCTCCGCATGAGTAATAGTAACGTTAAAGAGCTCAGTATCGTCAATCTGCGCGGTTGACATTATTCTCTTTATGTCCTCGGGTGCAATTTTTGCGCGCGATGCATCCGCAACCTTACTGAGCACCGAGTCGCTTCTTATTATATTAATATAAGTATTTACAAGGAGCTGAGACGCAGCCAGGTTCGAACCCGAAATATACTGAATATCCTGGTCGTTTCTGACGTTGTTGACATATACGGTTATTGTGGCACGGTACATCGGTGTAATGAAATTAATTGTGTACACCCCTATAAGAGCTGCGCACACAATTGCGCTTACCACAATCAGCCACCATTTATGAAGATATGCCTGCAAAAGCTTTTGCAGGTCCAGCTCCATTTCCACTTTTCGCTCGTTTATCATCTTCTCATCCGTTTCTGTTTGTTTGTCCTGAGTTACCTATCGCATCTTGCAAAATATAACTCGGTGTTCTAATCCCTGTAAAAGTGCGTAAACGGCAGGAGCGTTTTTATGCCGCTCCTGTCGTTGTCACTAATCATTTAAAATTACTCAGCAATCCAGTTCTCGCTGGTATAAGTATCATTAAACTCATGACCATGTCCGTTAGTCGCCTCAGCAATCGCTACTGCTGCCCAATGGCTCTCAGCAACGTCCGGCCAATCGCGACCGTGACCTTCGTCCATAGCTGCCTCGTCGCCCAAACGTCTGAGCATACGGTTTACAATCGTTGCAACCTCTGCACGGGTGATTGCGCGCTCCGGCTCAAACATATTTGCACCTGATCCTGCAACCCAACCGTAGGATGCTGCAGTGGAGATGTATGAATATGCCCAGTGTGACTTCGCAACGTCGTTGAAGTCAAAGCTTGCAACAGCTGCCTTTGCAAAGCGTGCTGCGATTGTAGCAAACTCAGCGCGGGTGATGGAGCGGTTGGGCTGGAAGTTATTCTTGCCAACACCGTTTACAATGCCCATTCCTGCCAGAGTTCCTACAGCCTCTGCATACCAAGCGTCTGCTGCAACGTCATCAAAGGATGCCTTGCTTACATTCTTGTCCTTGAGAAGGTTATAGAATACCTGAGCAACCTCTGCGCGGGTGATGTTTGCGTTCGGACGGAAGTTTCCTTTGTTATCGCCGTTCATGTATGCAATGTGATCATCAGCATTAAGCTTTGCGCCGACACCGGTCTTTGCCGGGTCTGCAATGCCGCCTTTGAATGTTGCCTTAACATTAACTCTGCTCTTGGGCATAGTGAAGGAGTAGGTGTTATCGCCGGTCTTTGTCAGCTTAACTTCCTTGCCGTCCTTGTCGGTTACGGTAAGACCGTCAACGGTGTAGCCTGCATCTGGAGCTACAGTAAGAGTAATCTTAGCGCCGGCAGATGCCCAGCTCGGAGTAGCAGTAATCTTGCCGTTGTCAACAGCCGGAATATTGACCTGGTAGGAAGTGATAACGCTTCCGCCACCACCGGTGTAATACGGCTCAATTTCTACATCGTAACCACCCTTTGCAGCGACGATAACTTTTTCTGCACCCTCGCCCATGGTTTCAGGAGTAAACAATGTCTCAAATGCCGCCGGGATGGTTCCCGCTACAGTTACAATCGCTGTTCCTTCAATTGAGCTTCCGCCTGCTGCTTTTACCTGCTCTGCGGTAGCAACCTTGTTCTGAGTCGCCTTCATAGTCATCGGGACAACCAGGGCATTTTTTATAGCATCTCTGTCGCCATTGTTCAAGGCAGTAACCCAGCCGTCAACAACGCTCTCTTTGAGCTTGTAGCTGATGGTCAGCTTGTTTCCGTTCTGGCTGAAGCTTGCGTCTTTATACTCAAAAATCTCACTGTCGAGGTCGATGTCACTCTCTGCGACGGTCAACTGTCCAACCAGCGCATCTTCAAGAGTACATACAAACTCAAGAGCCTTAAGCTCTGCTGCACCGAACTCTACTGCATAAGTTACAGCCTTTGCAAAGCTATCGGTCATTGTAAGCTTTGCGTTGTAAGTTACATTGTAGTTTCCGTTGCTCTGCTCACCGGCAAGTGCATTAACTGTGATGGAGCCGACCTGCAAATTCTCCGCTGCCAGTGCTCCTGATACGCAGCTTACGCACATGCACAGTGCCAGTGCCCACGCTGCAACTCTCTTAAATGTTTTCTTCATGATACATGTCCTCCTTAATTTATGTACTTGTTTAGATAATAAGCTTTTTGATTAGCTTTTTTCTCACAATAGTATTTCCAGATATCGTCTATCGCCGTAGTTTTCACACCTAAGCTTTCAAGCTGAGTACGATACCTTGCCAGAATTGATTTGACCTGTTTATCCGCATTGACTTCAAGGTCGTAGCACTGCTCAAGACCGGTAAGCCCGATGCTTATGAGTTTATCATCCGTCTTATCCTCGTTGGGAATGCTAAACCACTTAGCAAGTGCCGATTGCTTCATCTCGCCAAGCTGCGCCATCAGGTCAACCTCACAGGCGTAAAGTTCAGCCGCACACTTGTTCATAAGGTCATTGGCTTTCTCCTGCACACTCTTTCCCATATCCTTCTTTGGCTTGGCAGGAGTTTTCTTTCCCGAGGTCTTCTTCTCGTCTTTCTTCTCCTCGGTAACCTCGGTCTCGGCCTTGGCTTGATCAATCATCTCTTGGGTGATACCCAACGATGCCTTGACTTCCTCCGCGCTCACCTTGCCATCAAGCAAATCTCCGGTTTGTGTCGCATCAAGTGCCTGAACAGTTACGTTAAACTCACTCATCGTCTGCTCTTGCTCTTGCCGCTTGGTTTCCATCTGTTGGGAAATCGTCTCCGCATCGCTGGTAAACGCAGTATACGCAGCTTTGATATTATCCCACTGCCATATCGCAAGACCCGCGACCGCAAGAACAATGACAAGCAAAACCGATATTAAAATTTTAAGCCATCGCTTCATCTCAGGCTCCCACCTGCTTTCTCTCTCCCTATTTCGCTAAATACTCTGCGCTCGTATTCCCCGCTCAGACACCTCAATCTTGTAATCTGCAAGTTCCAGAGCAGCAGGTCTGTGTGTAACTGCAATACAAGTGCGTCCGCCCAGGTCGCGAATCCTCTCAAGCACGGTTTTCTCGGTATCACCGTCGAGTGCCGAGGTTATTTCGTCAAGCAGAAGTATCGGCGCTCCGCCCAGCACCGCACGCGCAATCGCGAGCCGCTGAGCCTGCCCCTGAGACAAGCCCGCACCGTCTTCACCTAAGACCGTGTCAAGCCCGCTCGGGAGCTGGGATAAATATTCATCCATCCCGCTGACGTATATCGCCTGCGCAATTTCTTCATCCGTTGCATCAGGCTTTGTAAGCGTCAAGTTATCTCTGAGTGTCCCGCTCAGAAGTAAATTTCCTTGCGGCACGTAGGCAAACAGCCGTCTTGTCGAGCGGTCAAGCTCAATTTCACCGCCGTCACCCTCTATGTACAACCCGCCGCCGGCCGGAGCAAACACGCCGAGCATAAGCTTTAAAAGCGTACTCTTTCCGATCCCGGAAGCACCGGTTATAACCGTAAACGAACCCTTTGGCAGGGTAAAGGACGCATTTTCGAAAACCGCGTCTCTGTCATAGCTGAAACTTAAATCCCGCGCGACTATCGCGCGCATACCACTGTAAATCCGTTGCGGTTCTTCACCTGCAGGCGGCTTCTCACCGCATATCTCAGAAATCTCCATAAGTCTTTCCGCCGCCGCCGTGATTCCGACATATTGCGGAATTATACCGGATAAGTTAACAAACGGCCCCTGCAGCTGACCTACAAGGGATGTAACCGCGGTCAAATCACCGAAGGACATGCTGCCGTTTAAAAGACCTCCTGCGCACCAAACCAGAGCGAAAAAGCTCGCAGTGTATGACAGTACGCTTATTCCGGTGTTTGCAAGGAGACTGGTGTTCTTTCTCTTCCTCTGCGCCTCGTATCTTTGCTCCAAAAGCACGTCTGCGCGGTTTTCCATTTCATCCGCGACATCCATCGCCTGAACCATCAGAAGATTTTCAATCGTCTCCTGAATGAACCCGGATACTTTGCCCTCAGTCTCGCTGACTCTCTTGTGCAAATCCTTAAGCAAATGCCGCATAATACTTGTAACCGCTACAACCGCAATTCCCGCTACTACAATCACGAGCGCAAACCACGGCTCCATCGCCACAAGCACCGCCATCGCCGCAATAAGGCGCGTAATCATAGCCGCAAGATTCGGGAGCATCCCGACCAAGCCGTCGTCAATTATACGCACATCATTGTTTAAACGGTTTAGCAACTCACCGCTGTGGTAGGATGACACCGCCGCATAATCTCCGTGGAGCAGACCGTCGAGCAAATCGCGCTTCCAGTCACGGTCCAAATCCGCAACCAAACGATCCCTCAAATGCCTGATTAACGTAAGGCACATAAGCATCGCAACTATAATTGCGCCCTGCACCAAGCACGCTTTTATCAGCGCCTCATGAACCCCACTTGTCGCCGCGTTTATAACTCCGCGCGTTCCAAGCGCAAAAGCTACACCCAGCAGGGAAATTGCTACATCAATCGCTGTCATGAACAAGAGCGCGGGGATTCTCTTCCTCACACGCTTTATCACCCAGCGTATAGGCTTTCTTTTTTTCATAATTTTTTCAGCCTTCACTAATTATTATATCTCAAAAAACTTGACATGTAAAGCACTTGCGCGCAAAAAACTATCTTCTCCCGCGCACAATTTTTGCCGCTTTATACTTTATCGCGCGCCAATATCTGCGCACTCCGCGACTGTAATGCCAATACCTACAGTAAATCTTATGCGAGAGCGCATCTACTCTATGCGCACGCTCCCCGCGGTAGAACACCGTGACCACACCTATCATCTGTTCATGTGTGAGCCCGCGCTCAAGCTCAAACTGATTGTCGCCCACGCAGGTGTACGTCTCGTCAACACCCACAATTCGGTGCAATACATACTGCCCGTTTTCCCTCTGATAGAGCGGCAAATCATACTTTTTAAGCCGTCCTCTTATCGGAGAGAGCTCGACACTGTCTATCCCCTGCCTGAGCATCGGCAACATGCTCGTACCGCGCGGCGCAAACCTTACACTGTTGCCCGCCGCCAAACTCTCACGCATCAGCGGCATCAGCTGCTCTAAACGCAGCTCTTTCTCATTCGAGGAAATCATGTGCACTAAGTTTTTCAATGAAAGCTGAGACATGCGCCTTTGCATCCGCCTCGCTCACATCATACTCACCCAAAAGCGCGTTTACCAAATCCTCTTCCTCCGCGCCCTTCTCCAAACGCTCCCACAAAAATCTCCCTGTCTCGTTGAGCGTAATCATCATATTTAAATTCAGCGTGTCACCCGACGGTACAACCACGTTCTCCCCCGCTACCTCGCGGAGAATAAATCCATCCTTAAGCTTCATTTATAACAACTCCTTACTTACTGTTTCGTCCTGCGTATCAGGCTCCCTTGTGTAAAGGGAGCTGACTCGGCTTTGCCGTGACGGAGAGCTTGTCTGATTATTCCCTTATCATCCCCATAGGCTCCCCTTGTCAGGGGAGCTGGCAAAACCGCAGGTTTTGACTGAGGGGTAGTATCTTATACTCCGCCGCTCATAGCCGTATACGACACTCTCGGCGCCTCGTCTTCCATATTGCAGCCCATCTGCCACACCGGCACGGTGCCCATCAGCTTATCCAAAAGTTCAAGCATGCGAATTCGTCCCGCTGCCCCTGCCGGGCGCGCGGTCTGCTCAAGCAACGCAAATATCGCCTTGCTTCCTGAAAACCTCTCAATATGATTTTCAGGACTCTGATGCAGCATGCAAATTCCCTTGAGCGGTACACGAATGTTCAAATTTTGATCCGTCTTTCCGCTCCACGGTGTTCCGTATGCGTACCATATACCGTCCTCTAACCTGAGTGCCGGCTTATCGTCATTGAGTATCTGCACCTTATCCTCGCCGAACACCTTGCGCCACAGAGACGTGTGCGTGCTCTTTCCGGTTCCGCACGGTGCAGAGAATAAATATGCCTCGCCATTCATAACCGCCGCCGACGCATGAAGCAGCATCCCGTCAAATCCCAAAAGCTGATAGTAAAAACTTGCGCCCGTGGATAAATACTCGCAGTCCTCCTCGGACAAATGCGGTTGTTGCTCCTTGAGCGTCTTCCAATCCGAACGGATTACTATATCCACCTTTTCAACAGGCTCCGATAAATACGGCTTCGCCTGCTCCACCGTGTATCCGAAGCTGTCCATCTCAACCGATAAACCGCTTATCTTGTAATACTGTTTCATTTGCATCTCCCAAAAAATGATGATAATAATGCATTTTATACTATTCTACCACTATTTTTCCCATATGTACAGTAGCATTTTTTTAATTTTGATGCAAATTATTGGATTTTTCCTTACTTGCTTATGTGATAACCATAGCCGTTTAGACTGTATTAAGCAATTACAGCTTAATATTTACAAATCGGGCAAATGTGATATAATTATCTGTATAGAATAGAAAGAGGCAGGTTTTAACAATGGTCAATTCGAAAATGCATCAGTTGGGAACTACTCGCTCGGTTATACGCGAGATTTTTGAGTACGGAAACCGCCGCAAGGCGGAAATAGGCGCGGACAAGGTTTTCGATTTCTCTTTGGGAAATCCGTCGGTTCCGGCACCGGAGATAGTAAATGAATCAATTAAGAATATACTCAATGATATGGACGCGGCGGTTCTGCACGGTTATACTTCCGCGCAGGGCGATGCGTCTGTACGAAAAGCACTTGCGGATAATTTGAACGAGCGCTTTGGCACGGATTTTAAGGCGGATAATTTATATGTTACCGTGGGTGCGGCGGCGGCTCTTATGTCTGCAATCCGCGGACTGTGTGAGGAGAATGACGAATTCATTGCGATTTCGCCGTTTTTCCCGGAATACAAAGTGTTCGTGGAAGCTGCAGGCGGAAAGCTTGTAGTAGTACCTGCGGAAAAGCCGTCCTTCCAGATAGATTTTAAAGCACTGCGCGCGGCGATTACTGAGAATACAAAGGCGGTTATAATTAACTCGCCGAATAATCCGTGCGGCGTTGTGTACACTGAGAAAACAATAAAAGAACTTGCCGCACTTCTGAGAGAAGAATCCCAAAGGCGCGGCGAGCCGATTTTCCTCATCGCGGACGAGCCGTACCGCGAGCTGGTATACGATGCGGCAACAGAGGTTCCGTATGTGACAAAATACTATGATGATACAATAGTCTGCTATTCGTTTAGTAAGTCACTCTCACTGCCGGGCGAGAGAATCGGGTATGTGCTCGTAAGCGATAAGGTTACAGGCTCAAAGGATGTGTACGCGGCGGTTTGCGGTGCAGGACGTGCGCTCGGATATGTGTGTGCACCGAGCTTGTTCCAGCGTGTAGCTGCAGCTTGCGCGGGAAAGACTGCGGATATATCAATTTATAAGACAAACCGTGACCTTTTATACAATGCGCTCAGTGATATGGGCTTTGAGTGCGTATACCCGGACGGTGCATTTTACCTTTTTGTAAAGGCTATGGAAGAGGATGCCGCGGCATTCTGCGAAAAGGCAAAGAAATACGAGTTGCTCTTAGTTCCCGGTGATGATTTTGGTTGCCCGGGATATGTACGTATTTCCTACTGTGTACAGACAGATATGATTAAAAATTCACTGCCTGCATTTGAAAAGCTTGCAAATGAATACAAATAAAATTACTCCCATTTCTAGATAAGTATTGATGGGTAAAAGTATACAAAAAGGTGCATGCAAAATCATTGATACACTTGTAGCATGCACCTTCTCATATATATATTTAGTTCAACAAATTGGAATTTGTGAAATAGGGTGTACTGTGCTTTAGTATTGGTAATCATGAATATATTCGTGCAAGAAAATTTTTTGAAAACATAAAGTGGCTTTTTTCTTAACTTTTAATGCTATTCGACTAAACTTTTTCTTTTTATGCCGTAGTATGTTATCCTGTCTTTGAGCGAAGTCAAATGAATTGAACATCTCTGATAAAGATGGAGTATTGACAATTGGACTTCTGTTTACACTGTCTCCATTATCCTTTTGCACATTATGTATGACAATTTTAGATGATTTGACGCCATCATTCGCAATAAACAGGATTTCATTATCCTCATTAAATGATTTGAGCAACGCTATTATCGTATCATAGTTCTCTTCAATCCAAAGTAATTCCTTTGAAGTCCCATTAATAAGTTGTTCGTCGGAAATATATCGTACAAAGAGAGTCGGCTCACTGATTGATTCATAAAATCTTTTTATGCGCCTTTGATACTTGTCTTGTACCATCGGTAATTGTTCTTTTAGCGATGCGTATTTGGTAAAATCATGGTAAAATTCGATGTTGTATTTAGTGTTCAAATAATAAGAACGATACTGTCGGTTTTGTGCTAAATATTTGTATTCTATAAAGTCTGCAAAATGATTTTGTATTGCTTGGATAACACCTTCAAAATCACTAATAAGCCAATCAAATGGTGATGATTCATTTCTCAAGCCCAAACGCTCAAGTTCACTGGCAATTGAGCAAAAATATCCCAGTGAAATATAATGTTTCTTCATTCTAATCTCTCTTCCTGTATAAAATTCTTATTTGTTTAACTCTTTCTACTCATATAGACTGAAAAATCAGAAAAATGTTCCAATTCTCAATATAATTATACCACATTATGCGGAAATTGTCACTACCCTTACAATATTTTTAGTATCAAAAGGAAAAGGTCTATATTTCAATTTTTGGAATTCCACTTTTTCAGGCACACCTTTTGTCAGCATATCAATTAACATTTTAACTCTGTCTGCTGTTCTGGAGTTAAAACCTTTTTCTTGCCACCTAAACAAAGCAAGGTAGTGGTCTAAATACTTTGAGCCAACTTCTTTATATCTGTCAAAAAAGTCAGTCAGTTTAGAATGATAAGAATTAACCTTACCTAAATTGAATGGACCAGAAGTGTGTCTGCCTAAAGGTATCTGTCTTAAATGTATCTTGTTATTATTAGCAAATGTTCTGTATGCTCTTAAACTATCAGTAACAAGAATACTATCTTCGGCAAATCTGCCACCCAAATGCTGTTCTAAATGTTTGGGTTCAATCTTACCCAAGCAAGTGGGTGATAGATAAGCATTTTGCAATTTATCCACAGCAGTAATAACACAAACCTGTTCGTTGCTGATACCTCTTTTCCTCTTTTCTTCCTTATCAAGACCATTTAGTTCCTTTGATACTGAAAGATTAGATGGGATAGTTTCATCATCGTAAAAGCCATCCATATCCTCAATCTCTGCAACCTCATAGCCAGCCTGTTCGATATATTCAAACTTTTCTGCTCTGTTACGGTGGTGACGTGGCATTCTTTTCAATTCTTCAATGAAGAAAGCCTTGTTTCTCTCACCAATGAAAGACAGCGGAATAAAGAACTCGTCACCCTCAACAATAGAGGGGAAACTATCTTGTTCGCCTTCTAACTGCATTATAAGAGAACATACTTTATGTCTGTTGTACCATGCAGTTGCGAGATTGATACTCATATCCTTTTTAATTCTGTTTAGACTTGCATTATAAAGGGTTAAGGTCAAAAACTCAATCCATTGCTTTCCTGTTAATTTTGAATGGTAGAGTAAAGTTCCATAGGTATCCCCGAAAGTTTTAGAACAAGCCTTGCATAAGTATCTTTGCCTACCATCTTTTTTACCATTTTTATTTACAGAAGTGCTACCACATAAAGGACAAACCAATTCTTCCCCTCTGTTTATGGTGCATTTTTCTAATAATGCTAATAATTCAGGTAGTAACACAACCTTACCTTTTTCAGCATTTTCATTTTTCTTCCTCATATCAACAATGATAGTAAGAAGTTCTGCAATTTGTTCTTCTGTTAAATTGACATTTTGAACTAAATCTTTTAAATCCTTTAACTTTGACATTTTATAACCTCCACAGAAAAATATTTATACTTAATCGTATATTTTTCTGTAGTCATAAAATGCTTTTATGCATATTTACTAGTAATTTTTGAAAAAATTAATTATCAATACTTATCTAGAAATGGGAGTAAGATTAAACGGACTTATACGGCAAACAACCGCATAGGTCCGTTTTTTATTTAAACCGCGCTGCATAAGAGGACGGTGATGCTCCAAACTCCCGTTTAAAGACCGTGCTGAAATAATTCTGCGTGTTAAACGCGAGCTTTTCGCTGACTTCAGTAACTGAATGACCTTGCTTTAAAAGCTTTACCGCATGGTTTAACTTTAAACGCAGGAAATATTTGTGCACGCCTATACCTGCATATTTGGCAAAAAGCTTCTTTAAGTACGATGCGCTGACCATACATCTTTCCGCAATGTCGGCAACCGACGGGTTTTCAAACAAAAGCTCGTCCATTACTTGCACAGCGGATTTATAAACGCAGCTTTCGCGGTCGGTAAGCGTGGCAAGCGTTACTGTGAGGGAATCATCCAAAGACAGCAGAAAGTTTTCGAGGAGATTTGAAACTATCTGAAGTTCGTATGAGTTTTCAATTTTATCAAAATAGTTATTCCATGTATTGTCTGGGGTATAGCCGCAGTTTTTGCGCAAGTAGTCTATAAGCTCAAAAATCTTTTCGCGTTGCTCGTGCGTAAGATGAAAAACACCCTGTTCAAGACGCTTTAAGAGCTTACCGGATGCGTTAAACGACAGCGTTATAAGATGCGGACAAGTAGCGTTGCGGCTCCATAGCTTATGGAGCTCCATCGGCTTGTGAAATATAATTTCGTTTTTACATAGGGTGTAAACGTGCTCATCAGCCGAAACGCCGATTTCGCCATCTATGACAAATAGCATTTCCCAAAAATCATGTATTTCGCCGGAGAAAGAAAAATCTTTGGAATAGCAAGGCTCAAATAAAGAAAAGAAGCCGTGTATCTCAATGCCTTTTTCTACCTTCTTCATTATGTACGGCATAAGCTCACCTCATGTATCCGAAATTATATATTATTTACCTAAAAACGTATTGTAATATATTTTTGGATAAAATACAATACAATTATAAAAATATCATTGGAGGATGTATCTATATGAAAAAGTTTAAGGTGGGAATTGCGGGGCTTGGAAGACGCGGCGCAAATCTATTGAAGGATGTTCTTCTTGATATGGAAAATGTCGAAGTCACGGGTGTTTGTGATGTTTATGAGGACCGTGCGCAGGATGCGGCAAAAATGGTAGCCGATAAATACGGAAAGAATCCGTCGGTAATCACATGTGATTACAATGAGCTTATCGCTTCCGAGGATGTTCAGGTAGTCATTGTTGCGACCGGATGGGAGACTCATATGTGTGTAACGCTTGCAGCTATGGAAGCCGGGAAACCGGTTGCGATGGAAGTCGGCGGCGCGTACTCAGTAAACGATTGCTGGCGTCTTGTAGATACCTACGAGAGAACCAAGACACCTTTTATGTTCCTTGAAAACTGCTGTTTTGGCAGACGTGAGATGATGGCGCTCAACATGGTTGAAAAAGGTCTTTTCGGAGAGATTGTTCACTGTGACGGCGGATATAAGCACGACCTGCGCGAGATGCTTGCAAACAGCGTCGAGGACAGACATTACAGACTCAAGGAGTACCTTTACCGCAACTGCGAAAACTATCCTACGCATGAGCTCGGACCGATTGCACGTATACTTAAGTTAAATCGTGGAAACAGAGTCCTTACGCTGTCCTCGACTGCATCAAAGGCGCGCGGGATGCATGAATATATAAAGAAGAATAAACCCGATGACCAGAATCTGATAGATAAACCGTTCATGCAAGGTGACATAGTTACAACCGTATTGAAATGCGCGGGCGGTGAGACGATTACACTGTCGCTTGACACGACACTCCCCAGATATTATTCGCGCAACTTCACCGTTCACGGGACCAAGGGCATGTACGAAGAAGTGACCGACTCGGTTTTCCTCGACCGCGAAGAGGATATAAAGGCTGAGGTAGGTGGCTGGGGAAAAACTCAGTTTGGCAATGCCAAAAATTATGAGGAAGAGTACGAGCATCCACTGTGGAAAGAGTATATCAAAGAAGGTGTACAGGGCTCGCACGACGGTATGGACTGGCTGGAGTTTAAATGCTTCTTTGACGCACTTGAAAAGGGAGCGCCTATGCCGGTTGACGTGTATGACGCGGCACTGTGGATGGCAATAACCGAGCTTTCCGAGTTCTCAATTGCAAAGGGCGGTATGCCGGTAGATGTTCCGGACTTTACACGCGGAAAATGGATTTTAGGAAAATAAAATAGCAAAACCGCTTTGATTTTATGTATCAAAGCGGTTTTTAATCTCAATTTAAAATTGCAATCATCAGGTTGAGATATGCTGCAAACGTCACCCATACCAGGTATGGAATCTGCAGATATGCCGCAAGCGGGCGGATTTCGTAAAATCTGCGTATCATTATTATAATAAGCACCCATAAAACCATAATAATCGCAAATGCTATCCAGAACATCTGACCGTTAAAGAAAACAAGCGGCCAAAGGAAATTTACAATCAGCTGCAGAGCGTAGATAAAAAGCGCGTTTCCGCTGTCCGGATGGTTAGATACGAAAATAATATATGAGCTTATTCCCATAAGCGTATATAAAATCGACCACACTATCGGGAACACAATACTCGGTGGTGCAAGTGCGGGTTTTGTTATCTGCGCGTAAATGTCCATTGAGTTGCGGGTAAGCAATGCGGTCAGACCACCGACCGCGAGCGGTATAAGTAAATTTACTATAAGCGCCTTCCATTTTATTTTCATTAAAATCACCTCGGCATTAATTTATGCTGTAAAAGAGGAAATTATGCCTTGCAATCAAAGTCCGTTTTATTGGACATATGCTTTTCTATAATATAGACATAAGCTAACCCGAAAGCTTAATAATTATAGGAGAGTGAAAATTATGATGTTTGATGAAAGTATGTTCTTTATTTGCGTAACCTGCAGCTTACCGGTTATAGGATTTGTGCTTGAGATGGCGGAGTCGGTCAAAAAAGCCAAAAGAAAACGCCGCGCCTCGCGCCAATCATGACGCAGATTAACAAACGGTATATAGCCGAGCTTGCGGTGTTTATTTCCCCATCTGTCATAATATAAAAAAACCGGATGTTCTCATCCGGTTTTTTTCTTATTTAAGAAGCTCTTTAATTTGCTCTTTTGAACGCAGACCTACGGTTTTGTCCGCAATCTCACCGTTTTTAAAGAGGATAAGTGTCGGAATACTCATAATTCCATATTTTGCCGCAAGTGAAGACTCCTTATCCACGTTTACCTTGCAGATTTTTGCCTTTCCCTCATACTCGTTTGCGATTTCTTCGATAATCGGGGCAAGCATCTTGCACGGGCCGCACCACTCTGCCCAAAAATCCACCAGTACCGGTATATCGGAATTTATAACCTCATTTTCAAAAGTTGCCTCTGTTAAAATAATTTCAGCCATTTTCCATCTTCCTTTCTTACTTTGATTTATAGTACAACATGCAGTGGCAGAAACCCTCATAGTCCGGGTCATCCACCTGGTCCTTAAATTCCTTGCACATGCACTTGTTTTCCTCTATTCTCTCCAAACGGCATGGGCAATATCCGCCGCTTTTTCTGAGACCCTCACGTATCATCTCTACAATCTGCTTGTCCGGATTTAATGTAATCGCCATTTTCTATCAACTCCTGTCTTTTTATTAAAATACCCCTGATGACAAATATCTCTCACCGGTATCGGGCAACAGCACAACTATGTTTTTCCCTGCATTTTCCTCGCGCCGTGCAAGCGCTATCGCCGCATGTAGCGCAGCACCTGAGGAAATTCCGACTAAAACTCCCTCTTTTTTGCCTATAATGCGCGCCGTCTCAAAAGCCGCATCGTCGGTTATGCAAATTATTTCATCGTAAATTTTGGTATTTAATACTTCTGGCACAAATCCCGCACCTATTCCCTGAATTTTATGCGCTCCTGCTTTGCCGCCGGAAAGTACCGCAGAGGATGCCGGCTCAACCGCGCACACTTTAATTGATGGGTTTTGGGCTTTTAAATATTCTCCCGTGCCTGTAATCGTGCCGCCGGTTCCGACTGCGGATACGAATATATCCACTTTACCGTCCGTATCGCGGTAGATTTCAGGTCCGGTTGTGTCAAAGTGCGCTTTTGGGTTGGACGGATTTACAAACTGCCCGGTTATAAAGCCTCCCGGTATCGTAGCAGCAAGCTCTTCGGCTTTTGCAATCGCGCCTGACATGCCGAGTTTACCGTCACTGAGTACAAGCTCTGCGCCATAGGCTTTCATTATCTTCTGCCGCTCCACTGACATCGTGTCCGGCATAACTATTATCACGCGGTATCCGCGCGCAGCCGCGACTGAGCAAAGACCGATTCCGGTATTTCCCGACGTAGGTTCAATAATAACCGAGTCGTGCGTCAGCTTCCCGCAGGCTTCGGCATCGTCTATCATTTTTTTGGCGACTCTGTCCTTAACCGAACCTGCGACGTTAAAAAACTCAAGCTTTGCAAGGATTTTTGCCTTTAAATCATATTCTTTTTGAATGTTTTTAAGCTCTAAAAGCGGTGTTTTTCCGATTAATTCGTCTGACGAAGTATATATATTTGCCATATTTTTCTCTCCGAACTTATTTTTTAGATGTTTGGCTCGCAATAAGTCTTATAACATTTTTAACCGTTTGGCGCAAATCATCCTTAGCACGTGGCTTTGCCTGAGAAAAAGGTATAGCCATGCGGTTTATTGTTATAACCGAAGTAAGCCCGCGCTCATACGCCTCATCAAGCCCCGCATCCTGCGCATCGCCTACAATCGCACAAACCGGAACGTTTTTCCCAACCGCACGGTCGCAAACGCCAAGAACCACTTTGCCCTTAAGGCTTTGACCATCTATCCTTCCCTCGCCGGTGAAGACTATATCGCATCCGGTAAGGCGGCTGTCAAAGTCCACGGTGTCAAGCACGGTTTTGATGCCGGATGTAAGCTTTGCGCCGAGCAGCGCATACATCCCCGCGCCCAAGCCTCCTGCTGCGCCTGCACCCGCCATCTGCGATACGCCCGCCGCATCCGGAAGCTTCTCCAGAAGTTCACCGTAGTGGCGCAAGCCGTCATCGAGCGTTTTTACCATTTCTTCGTCTGCACCCTTTTGCGGTGCATAAATATATGCAGCGCCGTTTTCACCGTAAAGCGGATTTTCAACGTCGCACATTGCGCGCAAGTTTATGCCCTTTAATTTTTCGCACGCGGCGGATATGTCAATCTTTGCAATTTTGCAGAGCGTTGCTCCGGTCGGTATAAACTCGTTTCCCTCACCATCTGAAAAGCGTACACCAAGCGCCGCTGCAGCACCGCAGCCACCGTCGTTAGTTGCGCTTCCGCCCATACCTAAAATTATTTCACATGCGCCGTTTTCTATCGCATGACATATAAGCTCTCCGACACCGAAGGTGGTTGTCAGTCCCGGGTTTTTATTCCCCTCAACCATCGGAAGTCCCGCCGCTGCAGCCATTTCCACAATCGCGGTTTTTCCACCGTTTATAACTCCGTAAAAGCTCTCAATTTCCTCAAAATACGGACCTTTTACACGCGCGGTGCGCTTCTCGCCTTCAACCGCTCTTAGGAAACTATCCACTGTTCCCTCGCCACCATCTGCTACCGGCACGGTATGTATTTCACACTCAGGAAAAACCTTGAGGATTTCCTCGCTCATTATCTGACAAATTTCCTCTGCGCTCATTGTCCCTTTAAAAGAATCCGGGGCAAGTATTACTTTTCTCATTCGTCGTATCTCCTATGAAAAAAATGGTATAATGTTTTTTTACATTATACCATTTTAATCCTAAATATTCAATTTAATTATTAATGCCCGCAGCAATGTGCGCAATCTGCATTGCAGCCTATAATGGGCTCCGGGTCAATGCCCTGCTGACGGTAATAATCCGCAATTGCAGACTTAATTGCCTCCTCAGCAAGGACCGAACAGTGCATTTTTGCAGGGGGCAGACCGTCAAGCGCCTCGGCAACCGCTTTATTTGTAAGCTTAAGCGCATCCTCGATAGTCTTTCCCTTTACCATTTCAGTCGCCATGCTGGATGTTGCAACCGCTGCACCGCAGCCAAAGGTTTTAAATGATACGTCTACTATAACGTCATTTTCTATTTTCAGATATATCTTCATTATATCTCCGCACTTGGGGTTTCCGACGGTTCCCACAGCGCTGGGGTTTTCCATTTCTCCCACATTGCGCGGATTTGAGAAATGGTCCATTACTTTATCACTGTACATGAAAAATCACTCCTTTATCTTAGTTATGCCATGCGGGCTTGCCGTTTTCCCAAACGGGTGACATTGCACGCAGTCTCTCTACCACTTTAGGTAAGTTTTCAATGATATGTTCTACATCTGCATTTGTGTTATCATCGCCAAGCGACAGCCTGAGTGAGCCGTGCGCTATATGATGCGGAAGCCCGATAGCTAACAGGACATGAGATGGGTCAAGGCTTCCTGATGAGCAGGCAGAGCCTGAGCTTGCACAGATACCCGCGTTAAACATATTAAGCAGAAGTGCCTCACCCTCTATAGCTTCAACGCAAATGCTTACAAGTCCGGGCATACGCTTTGTCGGATGTCCGGTAACAAAAGCATACGGGATTTTCTCAACCTCTTTTATAATACGGTCACGCATAGCGGTGAGTCTTTCCATGCTCTCCTGCATGGTTTCTTTTGCAATGCGTGCAGCTTCGCCGAGTCCTACGATGTACGGTACATTTTCAGTACCCGCGCGCTTGCCTTTTTCATGGCCGCCGCCATGAATTATAGAGTCAATTCGCACACCCTTACGCAGATAGAGAACTCCAATTCCCTTAGGCGCGCCGAGCTTATGACCTGAGAGGGAGAGCGCATCAATATTCATTTCATTTACGTCTATCGGGATATGCCCTGCCGCCTGAACCGCATCGGTATGAAAGAAAATTCCTCTCTCCCTTGCGATTGCGCCGATTTCGGCTATTGGCTGGATGGTTCCGATTTCGTTATTTGCAAACATGACCGAGATGCATATCGTATCTTCCCTTATCGCATCGCGCAAAGCCTCAGTTGATACCATGCCGTACTCGTCAACGTCCAGATACGTTACCTCAAAGCCCTGCTTTTCCAGATACTTGCACGTATTGAGGATAGCCGGATGCTCTATTTTCGTAGTTATAATATGTTTGCCTTTTTCCTTTTTAGCCATTGCAATACCTTTTATTGCCCAGTTATCCGCCTCGGTTCCGCAGCCTGTGAAATAAATTTCATCTGCTCTTGCGCCTAAAAGGTCAGCTACCTGCTCGCGCGCGGTATCACATGCGCGCTTTGCCGCATAGGCAAACTGGTACAGGCTTGACGGATTTCCGTACTC
This sequence comes from Eubacteriales bacterium, assembly GCA_045636205.1. GTDB lineage: Bacteria > Bacillota > Clostridia > Oscillospirales > JAAYXM01 > JAZRUF01. Next base: position 1,476 of record JAZTXE010000074.1, on the reverse strand, counting down.
CTCAGTAAAATACGGGAGCATTTTCTCTAAAACCTGCGGTTTTACGCGGGTTGTAGCCGCATTATCTGCATATACCATATATAATCTTCCAATCTCCGTACAACTAAATTAACAAGAACCGGGATTATACTGCGCTTCTGCACGGTGGACGCAGTTACCGGATTAAAATATATATTAAAAGTGTGCTTGTTTTTTACACAACTTCTTTTTTCTTACTATAGAATACGCGTATTGAGGAAATTTAACAAGAGATTTCATAAAAATTTAAAAATATTTTTTACTCTCTGCGACGGCAAGAACGTCACAGCGGTTATTTTTTTCGTTTGAAGCGTGACCTTTTACCCAAATGAAGGTTACATTGTGAATTTTTAAAAGCTCGAGAATGCGCTCCCACAAATCCACGTTGAGTGCAGGCTCTTTTTTATTGCGCATCCATCCGTTTTGCTTCCATTTTTCCGCCCAGCCCTTGGTTACCCCGTTTATAAGATATTGGCTGTCGCTATAGAGTTCTACGTTGCACGGCTCTTTGAGCATTTCAAGACCTTTTATCGCAGCGGTAAGCTCCATACGGTTGTTGGTTGTATCCGCCTCACCACCCGATGCTTCTTTCTCATGACCCTTATACTCCAAAATAAGACCCCAACCGCCCGGCCCCGGGTTTCCCGAGCACGCGCCGTCTGTATAAAGGGATACATTTTTGCGTTCGTCCATAATTGAAATTTCCCGGGGGATGAAGAAATTTTTCCTGTCATCCTCCGGGTTTATTCCTTTCGTGAGTGTCAAGGAAAATTACTCAGCCGGAGCCTCCTGCTCTACGGCTCCTTCATCTTCCTCTTCCTTTTCGGTTGCGGCTATTGATATTACGTGAACATCACCACTAAGTCGCATGAGTATTACTCCCTGCGTTACGCGGCGGTACTCGCTTATATCGGAAACCGGCATACGAATCATAGTACCGTCATCGGAAATCATCATAACATCCATAGTATCGTCTACCATCTGGATGCCGGCAATTTTTCCGGTCTTATCCGTGATGTTATAGTTCATTATACCTTTGCCGTAACGGCTTTGGAGACGGTATTCGTCAATGCTTGTTCTCTTGCCGTAACCGTTTTCAGTAACCGTGAGTATGGATTTAGTCTCATCCGCGACCTCGGCGCCTACCAGATAGTCACCGTCAGCCAAATCAATTCCGTTTACACCTGCGGACTCACGTCCGGTTGCGCGAATATCGGTTTCCCTAAAGCGTATCGCCATACCGTCGCGTGTAGCGAGGACTATTTCCTTCTCACCGTCTGTAAGCATTACGGAAATAAGCTCGTCACCCTCATTTATGGTTAATGCTCGGATACCGGTTTTACGTGCGGTATTAAGGCGGGTAAGCGCAATTCTCTTTACTGTACCGTCCTTAGTTGCCATGACCAGGAACTTATCCTCTTCAAACTCCTTTACCGGAATCATAGCAGTAACCTTTTC
>JAZTXE010000073.1:0-31426 GCA_045636205.1 Eubacteriales bacterium | reverse complement strand
GATATCGTTTGAAAAAATGTTTTTGTTTTTACGTAGTGAGTTACTTTCATTATACCCCCCTTTATAAGTTTTGTCGAGGGGATAGAGTATCATAAAATGAAGGTGGCTTGCAATGGCGGGTTTTGAAAGGGAAAAAGTGGGGAGATTCTACCCGTTTGCGATACCTGCCGCGGAAGTTCGAAATCACTATTCCAAACAAAAATAAAGCATATACACAAAAGTGTATATGCTTTATTTGGCGGAGAAGGGGAGATTCGAACTCCCGCGCCGGTTTCCCGACCTACTCCCTTAGCAGGGGAGCCTCTTCACCAGCTTGAGTACTTCTCCATACCGGTTAAGAGATAATGCTTATTTGATTTTATACGGTTGGGAAACCGTTACCGATTTCCCGACCGTAAAAGTTATTATAGAGTATTATTATCAATTAGTCAAGCAAAATTTAAGTTTTTTTCTAAATCATTTTAACCGTGAATACGATTCCTACCAAAGCTGCATATCCAAGGAGTGCAAATGTGTAGTAATACATTCCCAAGCCGCCGAGTGCAAGAGCAAGCGTAAGAGCTGCGATTACAAGAGCTGCGGCAAGATAGATTACCCAATAAACAGCGTCCTCTTTATATAAAGTGAATTTGCCAAACTTGCCACCATTTTTCTGAACGACTGCAGTCCATACAATCAGTGCAGCTTCAAGGGCATAGATGATGCCTGAAAGAATCGGGTAAATCGTCTGACCGACACCGCCGTTTAAAGCGTTGCACACAAGCCATACACCCACCGCGCCGATACCTGCGGATGCCGCTACGGTGAAATACTCGCGCGGGTAGGAATGGAAGATAATATAAAGAAGGGTTACTGCTGCGATTGCGACGTACATAAGCTTGAGTGTCTCAGTGGTGTAGCTTACGGACAAAGCGGTAAACACAAGCGCGATAAATCCGCTTACTACGGCAATGTTCACACCTGAGAACAGCTTATAGCGGGTGTCAATCCCCTTTTTCTTTGCGATAACCGCGTATACAATACCGGCTACCATCAAAACCGCGAATATCACCGCGATAACGCCCATCGCTTTAAAGAACGCGGTGTAATAAACGTCTGCACGTCTCATCCTGCGACCGATAAACATCAGGGCAAAAATCATGATAAACGCCAAGGTGAAGACAGAAAGCAACTTGTTTGTAACAAAGTCCTTCTGCTTGTTGATATCAGGCTCGACCGCCTTTTTAATTGGTGCTTTTTTACTCACGTCCGACACACTCCTATATATTGTCAGTTTCATACATAATCGCGCAGATTGCACAGCCGGGTGCGGTTTCACAGCGCAGGATACGAGCGCCCAGCGAAACCGATGGGAGACCGGCGGCTTTGGCCTCGGAAACCTCGGCTTCTTCGAAGCCACCTTCCGGACCTATAATCACAGCGGCGCTTTGGAATTTGCGCCCTGCAAGAATACTTTTTAAGGAGACATCCTGCTCTTTTTCATAGAAAAACATCGGAAGCTCACTCTCGCGGGAAATGTTAAGCATTTCTTTAAAGGAGACCGGAAGTCCTACGCGCGGGATAATGCCGCGACCGCTCTGCTTTGCCGCTTCGAGCGCGATACGGGCCCAACGCTCCTGTTTTTTAACCTTGTCCTTCTCCCCTAACTTTACTATGCAGCGCGAGGAGGAATACGGGATAATTTCGTAAACTCCGAGTTCAACGGCTTTCTGGATAACATAATCCATCTTATCCCCTTTGGGGAGAGCCATGAAAAGAGTTATCTTAACCGTAGGTTCGGAAAGACTCGGCTCAGAGCTTTCGACCTTGAGCGTTACAAGATCGTCACTTAAGGACACGACACGGCAGTTATAATCCGTGCCCTGCTGGTCACACAGTACAAGCGCTTCGCCCGGCTTGATTCGGAGAACGCGCGATATGTGGCGCGCATCGTCCCCGGTTATGCCGACAGTGCTGCCGGATATGCGTTCTTTTGCTACAAAAAATCTTGGCACGGCAACCACCATTTCTTTCTCTCTCACGATTATCTTTTATTTTACCAAATTTTACACGGTTTGTCCAGCAATTTATTCGCTTTGATTTTTAGTATACGCAAAAAAATTTGCGGCATACTGAAAATCAGTCCTTTTTAACCGATATAATTGCTGCCCAATCCTCTTGTTCGCGTATTTCCAGAATGCGGAAATTTCGCTCTATCGCCTCTTTTACCTGGTCAATGCGCGAGAGGATTATACCCGAGGCGATATATATTCCATCATCCGTCATAAAATCTGAAATCATGTCACTTAAAGGGATTATAACATCTGCAACGATATTTGCAACCACGAGCTCACACGGATTTCCACGGTATTTTGCCTGCAGCGCGGTGTCCGAGAGCACGTCGCCTGAGACTACATTATATTTATCGCGGCCGATGCTGTTGCGCGCGGCATTCTGATAAGCTATATCCACCGCGTTCGGGTCAATATCCACAGCTTCCGCATGCTTTGCGCCTAAAAGAAGTGCGATTACCGATAAAATTCCGCTACCGCAGCCCAGGTCCAACACGTTCGTGCCGGGTTTTAAAAATTCCTCAATTGCCTCTATGCACAGGCGCGTGGTATTGTGCGAGCCGGTACCGAAGCTCATGCCCGGGTTTATGGTAAACACTACGCGGTCGGTTTCTTCTTTAAGCTCCTCCCACTCCGGGCGGATGAGAACGCGCTCTCCAACCTTGAGCGGGTGGAAGTACTGCTTCCAGTTTTCTGCCCAATCCTCTTCGGAGAGGTTATTGATAGAGACCGTCAGTTTGCCGAATTCGTCTTCACTATCGCGCAATTTAAGAGCTGAAAGCTCTTCGCGGATTTGCGCGAGAAGGTCGTTGCCTGCCGCGTTTTCGCTTACGTAAACCTTTACGCAGGTGGGTTTTGCCTTTTCGCGCAAAAGGTCATCGTCTACATAATCCCATGCCTTGCGATTTTCCTCCAAGAAGGATTTAAAATCACCCTCGTCTTCTATTTCAAAGCCGTTTATGCCTATATTCATAAGAGAGCCGCAGACCGGGTCGATTCCGGTGGGCGTAGTTTCTATGGAAACTTCAAGCCAATTCATGTTATATAACCTCATCTTTCGTTTAAACGCTTATATAATTATATAGTTTTATAAGGTAAATGTAAAGAAAAAAGAATACGTCAAATAAAAAGTAAAAAATAAGCAGAACATCGAATGCGATTTTATTATTATAATGGCGTAATCCGAAAGCGAGAAAGTACGTGAAAGCCCAATGGCTTTAAAGTGCAAAAAAAAGACACATATTACAAAGAAAGACGCCGCGCAATAAACTACAATTTGCATAAGGTACATAAATTAATTCTTTTGTAAAAAAATGGGCTTTTTCAACAAAAAAGGCCTGAAAAAATGAAAAGTTGAAAGGATATGGTGATTTAAATGTCAAAGCTTGCACTTTTGGGCGGCGAAAAAGCCGTCACCATCAAAGAAACAGAAACCGATTGCTTTAAGTGGCCGATAGTAACCGAGGAGGATGAGGCTGCAGTGCTTGAGGTTATACGCGCAGGCAAAATGAGCCACAGTGATATAACCATGGAATTTGAGAAGGAATACTGCGCATGGACCGGTTCAAAGTATGCTCTCGGAACCAACAACGGAACCTCTGCGCTTCTCTCTGCAATGTACGGCTGCGGCGTAGGCAAGGGTGATGAGATTATCTGCCCGAGCATAACCTATTGGGCGAGCTGCACCAGCGCATACACTTTGGGCGCAACGGTTGTTTTTGCGGATATTGACCCGTACACCCTGTGCCTTGACCCGAAAAAGCTTGAGAGCAAGATAACCGATAAAACAAAGGCTATCGTTGTTGTTCACTATTGTGCATATCCTGCGGACATGGATGAAATCATGGCTATTGCAAGACGGCATAACGTAAAGGTTATTGAGGACGTTTCTCACGCTCAGGGCGGCAAATACAAGGGCAAAATGCTCGGCACCATCGGCGATGTTGGTGCAACCTCGCTTATGAGTGAGAAGTCTCTGGCAGTCGGCGAAGCCGGAATTCTGCACACTGATAACCTTGAAATATACGAGCGTGCAATGTCTTTAGGCATGTACGAGCGTTTTGAGGTGGGCAATATACAGACTCCCGAGCTCAGAGAAAGCGCAGGTTTGCCGCGCGGCGGATACAAGTTCAGAATGCATCAGGTAAGCTCTGCAATGGGTAGAGTACAGCTCAAGCACTATGACGAGCGCTGCAAGGAGATTACCAAGGCATATATGTATTTCTTAGAGCTTCTCGAAGGCGTTCCGGGGCTCAAGGCACGTATTCCGGATCCGGACAGCGGCTCAACCATGGGCGGCTGGTACGCAGCGAAGATTCTCTACAATCCGGATGAGCTTGGCGGTCTCTCGGTTTCACGTTTTGGCGAAGCGGTTCGCGCGGAGGGAACTCTCGGCCTGGGCGGATGTGTCGGATGCAACCTGGCTCTCCACACCCACCCGCTCTTTAATACGGTTGACGTTTACAACGCAGGCGCTCCCACACGTATTGTAAACGCAAACAAGGATGTTCGTGAGATGGACAATGACCTTGAGGTTTCAAAGACTATCGGCAAGTACACTGTCATGATGCCGATGTTCAGAAAGTTTGACAAGGAAGTTATTGAGCAGTGCGCAGCAGCATTCAGAAAGGTTGCGGAAAACTACAAGGACCTGCTCGCAGACGATCCGGGAGATCCGGAGACCCTTGGCGGATGGCACCTCATAGACCATAAGAAGAAAAAGTAAAAAACAAAAACAGTTTAGCGGCGGATGCTTTTGCATCCGCCGCGTTTTCGTTTAAAAGTTACAAATATTTAAAAAAATAATTTATATTATTAGTCACCTGCCGACGAAAGTCTGCAAAAGCTGATACTGCAAGCTTTTGCGGGATTTTTTGCAGACAAACACGCTTTTTATAGGCTATTGACATTTCCTTCCGGATGGTGTATTATGTAATTAAATTGTAACTGTTTTGTAACCGCTTGTCTGAGAGCGGAATTTTAGAGGGCAGGTGTATCAATGCCGCAGGATATTAAAACGCCGAAGCTTATTTCCGGCGAGCAGATAAGAGCCGAAAATAGAATAAGTTCGCTGCTTTCGATGTTTATAAGCTTTTTGTGCGAGATGGCAGAGAGTTTTGGGATGCATGCGCGCCGCGGTGCAGTAATCGCGGGAACCGCAATGTATGATAAGCTCTTTGTTCCGGGAGCAATTTTTGTAATCGGACTTGCCACTGCAATAGCACGCATTGCAACACGCTTAAAGCATACGCTGCTGTGCGAGGCTCATGAGCTGTATGTAAAGCTTGCACGTATAAAAGCCAATCGACTGACCGCGGTAACGATTATGAGCTCGCTTCTTATAATTGTAATGTCTATGATGGTGTACAGTGTAGGTCTCCAGATAACAATTGACGGTGAACCGGTCGGATATGTAATGGCGGAGGAAGATTTTGAAGACGGTCTTATGTTAGTTGAAAAGCAGGTCAGTGAGGTGCTTGGAAGACCGTACACGATGAACCCAAACGTTATGTTTTCCTTTGAGATTGTTGACCGTGACAAGGTTTTAAGCGGTCAGCAGCTTAAAAATGTGCTGTTCTCACGTATTTCCGAGGTCTCGGAGCTGTATGTGCTCACGGTTGACGGTGAAGTTGTAGGCGCAAGCGCGAGTGAGGCTACGCTCAGGAACATGATAAATGAAATTTTAAACCCGAGTGCTGACCCGAATGTCAAAACCGAGTTTAACCGTGAGGTAAAAATTGCAAAGCAGTTTGCAGACACCTCACATATCCGCTCATATGATGAAATGAAAAAGCTTCTTATGTCCAACATCCATGAGGAGCAGACGTATGAAATCAAGCCGGGTGATACACTTGAGCGAATTGCCAGAAAGCACGGCACGAATAAGGCAACGATTCTTTCATACAATCCGGGACTTGACCCGGGACGTCTTATGGCGGGAGATGATATAGTCGTAAAGCCTGCTATCCCCTTCCTGTCAGTAACGCAGACCCGTCGGGTAGAGTATACCGAGCAGATTGCGTACAAGACTGTCGAAATTAAGGACGATACAATATATCGCGGTAAGACTAAGGTTAAAACAAACGGTGTAAAAGGTCAGAATAAGGTGGTTGCGGATATTGTCTATAAGGACAATAAAGAAGTAAGCCGCACGATACTCAGCACTCAGGTGGTGCGTGAGCCGGTGGACCGCGTTGTTCTGGTGGGTACGAAAACCCCGCCTAAGACCATGGCGACCGGAAAGCTGCGCCGCCCGGTAGTCGGCGGATATATCTCCTCAAACTACGGCTATCGTCGCCGCGGACGCGAGTTCCACACAGGCGTTGACTTTGCGATTTCTTACGGCAGCAAGGTTTCTGCGGCAGACGGAGGAACAGTTTCTTTTGCCGGTTGGAAAGGCGCTTACGGATACCTGGTAATCATAAACCACGGTAACGGCCTGCAGACCTACTATGCGCATAACTCAAAGCTTACGGTTCGCGCGGGTCAAAAGGTTGCAAAGGGTGAGCAGATAGCCAAAATCGGAAGCACGGGCAGAAGTACCGGACCGCATTGCCATTTCGAGGTGCGTGTAAACGGAAAGCACGTAAGTCCGTGGAAATATATTTCTTAATAAATATTTAATGTGAGCAGACGGTGAAAATTCATTGACTGCTCACGTTTTTTTAGAGAAAAAGGATACAAAATCCCGCAAAAGTATGGTATCATAGTAGAGGTCAAAAGGAGGTGTATCGGCAATGGCGGAAAAACCCGTGCCCAAATGTGCGGTTATAAATGATTTATCCGGCTTCGGAAGATGCTCGCTTACCGTTGCCGTACCCATTTTATCGGCGATGGGGGTTCAAGCGTGCCCGGTGCCGACTGCTATTCTTTCCAATCACACAGCGTACGATGACTTTTTCTTTAAAGATTTGACGGATGATATGGAAACCTATTTTCAAAAGTGGAAAAAGCTCGGGCTTGAGTTTGATTCCATATACACCGGATTTCTTGGAAATGAGCGGCAGATAGAGCTGATACTGGATTTTGTAAAAGAATTCCGCTTGGAAAACACACTGCTGTTGGTTGACCCGGTGATGGGCGATAACGGAAAGATTTATGCTACATATAATGAAAAAATGTGCCAAGAGATGCAAAGGCTGGTGCACTCGGCGGATTTGATTACGCCTAATTTAACCGAAGCGTGCATTCTGGCGGGTGCGGAATACCCGCAAAAGGTATGCGATGAGCAGGTGTTTGAAATTGGCGAAAAGCTGATTGCTTTAGGTGCAAAAAGTGCGGTCATAACCGGGGTTCGCAAAGCCGGAAAGATGATGAATTTCGTACTGAGCGTGCAAGGTGATCGCCTGGCGCTTGAGAGCGATTTCGTCGCGTGCGAATATTGCGGTACCGGAGATGTGTTTGCATCCCTTATGTGCGGGTACATGACGCGTGGGGTGGACTGCAAAACCGCGCTTGCAAGAAGCGCTGAGTTTTTGATAAAAACAATAAAGTATTCACATGAAACCGGTGTAAACCCGCTTGACGGCGTGGCGTTTGAAAGATATTTAAACCAAATAGAGTTGTAAAAAATAAAACCTGAGCCGTAATCGGTTCAGGTTTTATTGCATAAACGTACAAAAGAGCAGGTATTACCTGCTCTTTTGCAATGATTAAAAAATAGGAGGGGGAGTAAAGAAAAAACTACGCATCTGCTTTCTACAGTTATTAGTATATAAAAATATTATGAACAAAAAAAGCAGAAAATATTAAAAAAGTATTAAATCAAAAATTTTTGTCGATAAATCTCAAATACTCCCGAAGCATACCGGTGTAGTGCTTGAGCGTTTCCGAAATATCAGGTTGCTCAACTAAAATCAAAAAGGCGTCTTTGACCGCTTGGCAAAATTCCGGTGAAATCAAATCTGGCGCCTTGAGCAGCGGGCATATGTACTTAGCGCGCGGGTCGGGTAAAATTTCAAGATTCGCTCCGTCCCAAAACGGAGCAAGCGGGAAAATTCTGCACGAAAGCGGGCGCAGGCGACGTGTACAACGTCCCTTGCATACCGCGAAGTCCACCGTAAAGCAATTCATATCACGCTCTTTTATTTTTAAAAAATCCGCGCGTGATAAAAAATCTTTTTCACCCGGGAAAAGAATCATGCCGGAGTTTTCGTCTCCGGCACAGCATTTAGCCCCACAAAGCTCGCCGCAATCTGCAGGTATTGGGGTGATGTTGCCCAAGATAGCATAAGCACGCGAGTAGAGGGAGAAAAGTTTCGTATCCATTACAACAGAGCGATTCCCGCGCTCTTGCACTGCGCAATGTCTGCCTCCGGCCATACCGAGGACTGAACTTCGCCAACGTGCGCCTTATCAAGCAGGAACATGCATATACGAGACTGACCTAAACCGCCGCCGATGGTGTACGGTAACTCACCTGCTTTGAGTGCGCTCTGGAACGGCAGCTCAAGCCTGTCAAGGCAGTTTTCGATGGTAAGCTGTTCGACTAAAGAATTTTCGTCAACTCGTATACCCATTGAGGAAATCTCAAGAGCACAGTCTAAGAGCGGATAGTACAAGAGAATATCTCCGTTTAATGCCCAGTCATCGTAATCCGGCGCACGACCGTCGTGCTTTTTGCCGGATTTGAGCTTGCCGCCGATTTGCATGAGGAATACCGCACCACATTCTTTTGCGATTTTATTCTCGCGCTCCTTGCCGGAAAGGTCGGGATAACGGTCCTCAAGTTCCTGCGTAGTGATGAAAGTAATCTCATCGGGCAGCTTGCGCGTGGTTTTTGACGGATATTTTGACATTATATACCCTTCGGTTTCACGCAATGCCGCGTAAATTTTTGAAACAATATCCTTTAAGAAATCAATGTTGCGGTCAGACTTTAAAATAACGCGCTCCCAATCCCATTGGTCAACATACAGCGAGTGCAGATTGTCCGTGGTTTCGTCGCGACGGATGGCGTTCATGTCCGTATACAAGCCCTCACCTGCCGAAAAACCGTAGGTCTTAAGCGCAAGGCGTTTCCACTTGGCGAGTGAGTGAACTATCTCACACGGCGCATCGTTCTGTTCAAGCACACCGAAGCGGACCGGACGCTCAACTCCGTTTAAATTATCGTTGAGTCCGGTTTCAGGGCGCACGAACAGCGGTGCGGAAACACGTGTTAAATTAAGCGCGGAAGCCAGCGCGCGTTCAAAATGGTCTTTGACTTCCTTTATCGCCACCTCGGTCTCGCGGATGTTGAGAGCCGGGCAATATCCCTTGGGAAGAATTAAGTTTTTCATAAAACTCAGTCCAATCTTAGTATTTAATCAAATAGCGGTCAACTTCCCACTGATGAACGTTGGAAGTGTATTCGCCCCATTCTAATTCTTTAGCTTTGACATATTTTTCAAATATATGCGGACCTAACGTGTTCTTTATAAGCTCATCCTGCTTGAGTGCAGCAACAGCTTCCTTGAGGTTTCGCGGCAGGTCGTGGATATTAGCAGCCTGACGCTCATCGGGTGACATAACATATATATTGCAGTCCACACTCGGCGGAGGCGTAAGTTTGCGTTTAATTCCGTCAAGGCCTGCGGCAAGAGCGGTTGCGATTGCCAGATACGGGTTTGCAGACGGGTCGGGATTTCGAAGCTCAATGCGTGTGCCTGCACCGCGGGAGGTCGGGATACGAATGAGCGGGCTGCGGTTTCTGGCACTCCATGCGATATAAACAGGTGCTTCATAACCCGGAACCAGACGCTTGTAAGAATTTACAAGCGGGTTTGTAATACAGGTCATACCCTTGATGTGCTCAAGAACACCTGCAATAAACTGATATGCGGTCTGGCTCAGGCCGAGCTTGTCATTCTCATCATAGAATGCATTCTTGCCGTCACGCGTAAGCGACATATTTATATGCATGCCTGAGCCGCAGATGCCAAAAATCGGCTTGGGCATGAAGGTCGCATGCAGACCGTTGCGCTGGGCGATGGTTTTTACCGCTAATTTAAAGGTCATTATATTATCAGCGGTTGCCAATGCTTCGCCGTACTTAAAGTCAATCTCATGCTGGCTGTCCGCCACCTCATGGTGCGAGGCTTCGATTTCAAAGCCCATATCCTCAAGAGCAAGGCACATTTCGCGGCGTACCGGCTCGCCCGGGTCAACCGGACCCAAATCAAAATAACCCGCTTCGTCGTGGATTATATTGGTGGGCTTTCCGTGCTCATCGGTTTTAAAGAGGAAAAACTCCGCTTCCGGACCTACGTTGAAGGTAAATCCCATCTCCGCGGCTTGGCTTAAAACGCGCTTTAATACGTAACGCGGGTCGCCTTCGAAGGGTTTGCGGTCAGGACCGTAAACATCGCAGATAAGGCGGGCAACGCGGTTTTCACCGTCCATCCATGGGAAGATGACAAAGGAATTAAGGTCCGGATACAAATACATATCCGACTCCTCAATACGCACAAAACCCTCAATGGATGAGCCGTCAAACATACACTCGTTATTGAGTGCGCGCTCAAGCTGCTTATCGGTTATAGATATATTTTTAAGTGTTCCGAAAATATCGGTAAATTGCAGGCGGATAAACTTGACATGGTTTTCTGCCACCAAGCGCCTGATATCCTCTTTTGTATAATTACTCATATGAACACTCCTTTAAGACACTGATTAAAGTAATCAAGATATTATATCACAACTTATGGAAATTAACAATGGATTTTGAAGAAAAAAACACCCGCAGTGTATAACTGCGGGTGAAAAGTACACTTTAAAGACTTGAAAGTTTATCCTGCGAGATAAGTGTTACACCGTTTTTGGACAGGACCTCTGCTGCCTTATCGTTATCCTCAACGCGGAGAATAATATATGCGGAGTCCTTTTCACGGGTTAAGAATGCGTAGGTGTACTCAAGGTTTATATCAGCTTCGGCGAGTATATCGAGTATTTTAAATAAGCTTCCCGGCTCGTCAGCTACTTTGACCGCGAGTACCGGAGTGATAGAGGCGATATACCCTGCATCCTTGAGCACGCAAGCGGTTTCAAACGGGTCGTTTACAATTACTCTTAAAATTCCGAAATCCGGTGTTTCTGCCATTGAGAGCGCACGCATGTCAATATTGTTGTTGCGTAGCACGTTTGTGAATTCTGCAAGACGACCGGGTTTGTTTTCTACGAAAACGGAGATTTGTTTAACGGTCATTTAAGAACACCTCTTTCTCAATATATAATTTAGTAAAGATTGCGCTGGTCAATTATGCGAACAGCTTTGCCCTCGCTGCGGGTTATGGTTTTTGGTGCAACCAGGGATACTTTAGCGTATATGCCGAGCATTGCCTTAAGTGCATCAATAAGCTCTTTTTCCCGTGCAGCGACTTCGCTTGCGGAGTCGGAGAACATTTCAGGCGTCATCTCGACCTGAACCTCTAACTTATCGCTGTTATTGACACGGCTGACTATAATCTGATAGTTTGCCGGATAGCCCTTGTTGAGGAGAACCGTTTCAATCTGCGACGGGAATACGTTTACGCCCTTTACGATTAACATATCGTCGCTGCGACCCATAGGCTTTGTCATCTTCACATGAGTTCTTCCGCACGGACACTTCTCGCGCGAGAGCACGCAGATGTCACGCGTGCGGTAGCGCATGAGCGGGAATGCCTGCTTGGTGATGCAGGTGAATACCAACTCGCCCTTTTCGCCATCGGGCAGAACCTCGCCGGTTTCCGGGTTTATGATTTCAGCGATAAAGTGGTCCTCGTTTATATGCATGCCGGCCTGTGCCTCGCATTCGAAAGCGACGCCCGGACCGGATATTTCAGTAAGACCGTAAATGTCATAGGCTTTGATGCCGAGTGCATTTTCAATGTCACGGCGCATTTCCTGAGTCCATGCCTCAGCGCCGAAGATGCCGGCTTTGAGCTTTATCTGGTCGCGGAGTCCCTGCTCGCGGATGCTTTCACCCAAATATGCCGCATATGACGGGGTGCAGCACAGAATTGTTGCACCTAAATCTGTCATAAACTGGAGCTGGCGGTCAGTGTTGCCTGAGGACATCGGAAGAGTCATTGCGCCGACCTTGTGCGAGCCGCCGTGTAAACCCGAACCGCCGGTAAACAGACCGTAGCCGTAAGCCACCTGAACCACGTCATCGCGGGTGCCGCCGGCAGCCATTATCGCGCGGGCGCAGCAGTCTTCCCAAAGGTCAATATCGTGCTGGGTGTAAAATGCAACGACGCGGCGACCGGTAGTGCCGCTGGTCGAGTGGATACGTACAACATCTGAAAGCGGTGTTGCAAGAAGTCCATAGGGATATGCTTCACGCAGGTCATCTTTTGTGATAAACGGTAGCTTATGTAAATCTGCAACGCCTTTGATGTCGTCTGGCGTAACGCCTTTTTCATCCATCATGTTGCGGTAATATTCAACATTATCATATGCGTGGCGGACGTTTTTTACAAGGCGCTCATCCTGCCATGCGCGTATTTGCTCCGGTGATGCGCACTCTATTTCCGGCTGATAATAGTTTCCCATGTAAAACAGTTCCTTTCAAAAAACAAATTAAAGAGCTTTATTATAAAGTAGTATAGCATAAAAAAAATATGCAATCTATAAGAATAAATAAAAAAATCAAAATTTTGTATATCTATACAAAAAATTAAATGTGTATGCAAAAGCAGTGGTCAGAGCGAAAAAAACATAGGTTTTTCAAATGCAAAAATTGCAAAACGGTTTTACGCGTACCAAAAGGAAAAGGAAGGATAAAAATAAGCTGCCCAAAATGCCGTAGAGAAATAATAAAAAGACATGATAAAAGGGATATATGCCGAGAGCATATATCCCTTTATGTATATGAGTAGTTATTTTGTTACGGCAATAATCTGTATGGACGGAGTCTTCCGGATACAAGCGCGGGAGTGAAGCCTTCAGCATATTCAACTCCGCACTGCGCACCTCTGGATGCTGCGGATTTGCGCTGTTCGGCGATTACATCTATTCCGTCATGCTCCTTAAGCCATACGAGCTGGCTCTCATGGCAAGCCATCATTTTTTCTTTGGTATCCATTTCGTCGGAAATATCCACGTATTCGGTTGGTATCATATTGATGCCCCAATCGTTATCGGCATAGTAAAGCGCAGCTAAAGAGACCGCGTCTCCGCATTCGGGCATAAAGTGCGGGCAGGTTGCATCGAAGGATGCTTTAAAGGCAAGATTGGAGGTCTCTCTGTGGTCGGAGCAGTAATCCTCCGGATGATGGGTGATAATCAGGTCAGGTTTTTCTTCGCGTATGATTTTTACTAATTTTCTGACCTGCTCCATATCTGCACTGCTGATTGTTAAATCATCAATGTCCGCAGTCACTGATTTAAGACCTGCAATATCGCAAGCTGCCTGAGCTTCTTTTCGCCTGATTTGACGCAACTCGTCCGGCGGGATTTTGTAATGCCCCATGTTGCCGTTTGCCACGTTGCAAACCGTAACGTCATGCCCTGCTTTTTTATATTTTACCAGGGTTCCCCCGCATGTGAGCTCCATGTCGTCCGGATGACAGATAATGGCTAAAACCTTCATTCTGAATTCACCTGCTTTATAAAAAATAATGTATCTGTTGGCGGATATGCAGATTATAGCATGAAAAAAGGTAAAAAGCAATAATAAACTTGATGGAAACGAAGGTTAAAAAAAAGGACATATGCATTGGCATATGTCCTTTTTTTGGTGGGAACAACAGGGCTCGAACCTGTGACCCTCTGCTTGTAAGGCAGATGCTCTCCCAGCTGAGCTATGCTCCCATTTGGTCGAAGTGACAGGACTCGCTTTTCTGCGGAAAAGCCACGGCGGTTGCGACGTGCCACCGGCACCTCGCCAAGAGCCGCCTTTCGAGATCCTGAAAATTTGAAAGCAAAAGGCATACGCAAAGGCATATGCCTTTTGCTTGGTCGAAGTGACAGGACTCGAACCTGCAGCATCCTGCTCCCAAAGCAGGCGCGCTACCAATTGCGCCACACCTCGATATATAAGATTTTAATAATATGAAGAGCGCAATTGTCAGCGCGCTTCCTGTTGCAACTAAGGCTCTGTCGGCGTTTGTCGAGCAAACTTGCCAATCGCCAAGTTGCTGCCACTCCTTATTCCCTGCTTAATCCGCCACAGGCGGCGCCGGGAAACGTCCCCAATTGCGCCACACCTCAATATACTAAAGCCTATATATTATATCAGCAAAATATGTTTCTTGCAAGTAATAAATTTATTTTTTCTTGGATATGATGTTGATAAAATTATAATCCTATATTATAATAAGGATAAGTTTAACCTATGGCAAGGCCGCACTAGTCGGGGAGTTAGCGGTGCCCTGCACCTGCAATCCGCTCCAGCAGGGATGAATTCCGACTCTCGGGTAGTCGGTGTGCAGCCGGGTTATGTAAGTGGCGATGAGAGACAGGTCCTGCGCAACGCAGCTCCGTGAACCATGTCAGGCGGGGAACCGAGCAGCATTAAGCGGTAAGCTGCGTGTGCCGTGGGGATGCCGGTCTTGAGTTAACTGCATAAATTCCGTGTATACCCTCTATTCAAAAGCCGGTGTGCGGTCTTGCGATAGGTTAAATTATTTTTTTATTGGGTTTGGTGAGTTATTATGTATCAGGCTCTTTATCGCAAATGGAGACCGCAGGCTTTTTCAGATGTAGTCGGTCAGTCCGCGGTTACGGATACTTTAAAAGCGCAAATTGAGTCTTCACGCCTTTCGCATGCATATTTGTTTGCGGGCTCGCGCGGTACGGGAAAGACCACGTGCGCAAAAATTTTGGCTAAAGCGGTAAACTGTCAGAACCCGGTGGGCGGTGACCCGTGCAACGAGTGCGAGACCTGCCGCGGAATAAATGACGGAAGTATTTTGGATGTAGTTGAAATAGATGCAGCGTCAAACAACGGCGTTGACGGCGTGCGCGAGCTGCGGGATGAGGCGATATACTCACCTGCCGCCGCGCGCAAAAGAGTATATATTATAGATGAGGTTCATATGTTCTCATCCAGTGCGTTTAACGCGCTGCTTAAAATACTCGAAGAGCCGCCAGAGCACGTAATATTCATACTTGCAACCACCGAGCTTCACAAAGTGCCGGCGACCATTCTATCCCGTTGCCAGAGATTTACGTTCAAGCGAATTACCGCGCCCGAGATAAGCGAGAGACTTCAGTTTGTATCACAGAACGAAAATATAAAAATAAGTAAGGATGCCGCGGATTTTATAGCGCGTATTGCAGACGGCGGCATGCGTGACGCACTTTCAATTTTTGACCAGTGCGCATCATTTTCCCAAGGTGATGTCTCGGTTGAGACGGTTGAGGACGCGGTCGGCCTTGCAGGCTCGTCTGTTCTTGTCGCAATGCTTGAGGCGATTGCCGCGCGCGATGTCTCAGCCGCGCTTGAGCAGCTTACGCAAGCGTATAATAACGGACGCGACCTTATATCCGTGTTAAATGAGCTGAGCGCATGCATGCGCGATATTCTCGTGCTTAAAACCGCGCCGGATGCGCGTGTATCCCGAATTGCCGCATCGTATGACGAGAAGGCGTTTTCCGAGCTGACATCTAAATTTGAAGCCAAGCAGCTTATTTTCTGCGTTGATACCATATCTCGCACAATGGCGACGATAAGCCACAGCGCGAATCGCCGCATAGATGCCGAGCTGTGCATGATTAAGCTGTGCGAAAGCTCGATTGAAAAGGATTTATACGCGCTCAATGAGCGTGTTACGAGATTGGAGAAAAATCCGCCTGTGGCAGGGGCTGTGGCAATGCCGGTTGTTCAGATGTCAGAGCCGCCCAAGGCTGTGGCACCCAAGAGGGAAGTAAGCGCGCCGCAACCGGTTGCAAAGTCGGTCGAACCCGAGGTTGTTAACAAAGAAAAGGCAGAGTCTTCGGCTCTGGCTGTACCCGCAAGCGATTCAGGTGAGGTTTGGGGTAAAATTCTTGACGCGGCAAAAAGTGTTATGGCGCCGGGTATAATCCCGCTCTTGCGCAGTGTTCAGGCGAAGCTGAGTGACAATACGCTTTATTTGGGCGTTGAAAATCCGCTCGTAACCGATATGCTCAAGGAGCGTCAGTATATGGAGCCATTGCGCGAGTGCGCAAAGCAGGTTTTGGGCTTTAACGTGATGATAAAAACGCAAAAACCTCAGGAAGAAAAAGAAGATAACTCGAAGCTTGACGAGCTGTGCGACAGCTTAAAGGGGCTCCCTAATATAACTATTATATAAACGAATGGTATTTTTGCAACTTTAAACAACAAATAGTATAATTTTTGGAGGACATTACAATGAAAAGAGGCTTTCCCGGAGGAATGGGCGGCGGAATCAATATGAACATGATTAAGCAGGCTCAGAAGATGCAGCAGGACATGGTTAAGATGCAGGAGGAGCTCGAAGAAAAAGAGTATAAAGCCAGTGCGGGCGGCGGTGCGGTTGAGGCTACCGTAAACGGAAAGAACCGTCTGGTCGGAATTCATATTGAGCCGGATGTTGTTTCCTCTGACGATACAGAGATGCTTGAGGATTTGATTCTCGCGGCAGTCAACGAAGCCATGCGTCAGGCAGAGGAAGCGTCTGCTGCGGAGATGAAACGCATCACCGGCGGACTCAATTTGCCCGGAATGTTTTAATTAAAAGAGGTTTTTAAGATGCGCTTTTTTACCGCACCTGTGGAAAATCTGATTGAGCAGTTTCAGCATTTGCCGGGTATTGGTCGCAAGACCGCCCAGCGGCTGGCATTTTTCGTGCTGTCCCTACCCGCCGAGGAGGCGGAGGCATTTGCAAATGCTGTGATTGACGCAAAGAAGTCTGTTAAGTTCTGCAAAACGTGCCAGAATTTGACGGACTCCGAGCAATGCCAAATTTGCGCAGATGAGGGACGTGATAAAACGTCTATCTGTGTGGTCGCAGACCCGAAGGATGTAATCGCGATTGAGAAAACGCGCGAGTATCGTGGGCTTTACCATGTGCTTCACGGATGCATTTCGCCGATGAACAGCGTCGGACCTGATGATATTCGCGTAAAGGAGCTTTTAGAGCGTGTTGCCGCGGAGGATATAGAGGAAATAATTATGGCGACAAATCCGGATACCGAAGGTGAAGCCACCGCAATGTACATATCGCGGCTTCTTAAGCCGTTTGGCGTGCGCGTCACGCGCCTCGCATACGGAATTCCGGTTGGCGGGCATTTGGAGTACGCAGACGAGATAACGCTCATGCGTGCACTCGAAGGCAGAAGAATAATGGATTAAAAAAGCAAGGTCAGTCCCGTGTGCTGACCTTGCTTTAATATTTAAATTTATTTTTCCTCGGGTGGTTGGTAGAATGCTTTTTTCTCAACCGCGCCGAACGCGCGGGAAGCAAGCTTTGACAGAAGAGGAACTCCCGCATCGCTCCCGCGCACTGCGTTTATGATGCCAATTATTGAAAAAATAAGAACCGCGAAGAAGACAAGCACGCTGAATACATAAAACAGTGCCGACAGCAACCCTCCGAAAACCAAATATGTTCCTGCAACCGAATGAATGGCCGCAGGGATTAAGGTTATAAGGGAGCGTGTAAGGCATAAGAACAGCGCCTGCATTACTTGCTTTATCACCCATTCGTTTTGCTCGGCGGCTATTACAAAGCCGAGCAGCAAAAGACAGGGCAGGGTTTGATTTATAATGGCGAAAATGAAGCCGAGGACTGCATAAAACCACAGACAAATACCAAATTTACCTTTTTGCATAATAGTTACCGCCTTCAGTAAAGTTTTTGATATAGAAATTATTCCCGAAAATTCAGAGAACAAACGTTAAAACAATAAAAATGCGGGTTATCGCTTGTCACGATTGCGGTCGAGAGTACGGTACTGGATAGCCTCTGCAAGATGCGCAAGCTCAATGTTCTCAGAGTCTGCCATATCAGCAATCGTACGCGCAACGCGCAGGACCTTGGTGTACGAGCGACCGGTGAGCCCCATTTTTTCGAATGCGACACGCATGAGCGTATCTGCTTGCGGTGTAAGAGTGCAGAACTCGCTGAGCATCTGCTGAGTCATACGTGCGTTGCAGGTGACACCGGTTCCCTTAAACCTCTCCGCCTGCGCAGCTCGGACACGGTTTACGCGCTCACGTATCTGAGCGGAGGTTTCGCTCGGCTCGGACGAGGACATATCGTCATATCCCACCGCCGGAACTTCCACGTGCATGTCAATGCGGTCAAGCATGGGACCGGAAATCTTATTTATGTAGTTTTCAACTGAGGCTTCGCTGCAGGTGCAGCGGTTGGTCGGGTGACCGTGCCAGCCACACTTGCAAGGATTCATCGCACAGACCATCATAAAAGACGATGGGTATGTGATAGTTCCTGCCACTCGGGATATAGTCACCACCCCGTCCTCAAGCGGCTGGCGCAGGATTTCCATCGCATCGCGCGAAAACTCTGGGAACTCATCCAAAAATAAAACGCCGTTGTGCGCCATTGATATTTCGCCCGGGCGCGGTACGCGTCCGCCACCTGCCAGGCCGTTTGCCGAAATCGTGTGATGCGGGCTGCGGAACGGGCGAGTGTTTACAAAAGGCTCATCGCGTGAGAGAAGACCGCAGATAGAATGGATTTGAGTAGCTTCAAGGGCTTCTTCATGCGTCATGTCCGGAAGTATGCCGGGCAGACGCCGTGCAAGCATGCTCTTTCCTGCACCGGGAGGCCCGATGAGGAGTATGTTATGCCCGCCTACTGCAGCAATTTCCAGCGCACGCTTTACATTTTCCTGACCGCGAACCTCGGAAAAATCCGCAATCGGGATATTAGTTCTCTCGGGCATTTTGTAAGGAGCGTTGGGCAGAGTCGCTTCGCGCGAAAGATGCTTTATGATTTCTTTTACGTGCGTTACCGGATAGACCGTCAAATCCTCGCCCGCGAGCACCGCCTCAGAAGCGTTATCTGCCGGGACGAAAAGTGAGCGTATACCTAACTTGCGCGCAGTGATTGCCATGGGAAGCACACCCGCGACCGAGCGCAGAGAGCCGTCGAGCGAAAGCTCGCCTATAAATGCGCAGTCCTGCGGGATTTCCGGAATCTCTTTAGCCGCGCTTAAAATTCCTAAAAATATCGGAAGGTCATAGAGCGGGCCTTCCTTGCGAGTATCCGCCGGCGCAAGGTTTACGGTTATGCGGCGCAGTGGAAATTCAAGCCCGCAATTTTTAATTGCAGCGCGCACGCGCTCGCGCGATTCTTTTACCGCGGTGTCCGGCAATCCTACGATGTCAAAATTGGGAAGCCCACCGGATAAGTCGCATTCAACCTTTACGATATATCCGGAAATTCCCATGAGACCGAGCGAACAAATAGCGGAAATCATATTTTCTCACTGCCCTTCCTGAAGATGTCAAATTTACTATATTATAATGATATATTAAAACCAAGCAAAAAACAATAGAAGATTGACTTGCCGCAAAAAAGCGCAAAAAAAATCGTAAATTTTCACAGGAAAATATTGCATATTAAATTTAAATGTTCTTTTTTACCCGAAATATGAAAATAAAAAGCTTTAACATGGCAGAAATTGTCTATGTTTTTTGTATTTGGTTATTTACATATGCGCGCAGAAGTGTTAAAATATAAAACGTGAAATTATATACAGGCTTTATGCTTTTATAAAATGAAGGAGGATTCCAAAACCATGGCAAGAAAATTTAAAACCATGGACGGCAATACTGCCGCCGCACATGTCAGCTATGCTTTTACCGAAGTTGCTGGCATCTACCCCATCACCCCTTCAAGCCCGATGGCCGACTATGTTGACCAGCAGGCTGCCAAGGGTGTAAAGAATATCTTCGGCGATACTGTAAAGGTTGTTGAAATGCAGTCTGAGGCAGGCGCTGCAGGTACGGTTCACGGCTCACTTGCAGCCGGTGCACTCACCACTACCTACACCGCTTCTCAGGGCTTGCTTTTGATGATCCCGAATATGTACAAGATCGCAGGCGAGCTTCTGCCCTCGGTTTTCCACGTGTCCGCACGTACCGTTGCTGCACAGGCTCTTAACATCTTCGGCGATCACTCTGACGTTTATGCTTGCCGTCAGACCGGCTTTGCAATGCTGGCTGAGACCAATGTTCAGGAAGTTATGGACCTGGCTGCGGTTGCTCACCTTGCATCTATTGAGGGTCGCGTACCGTTTATCAACTTCTTTGACGGTTTCCGTACCTCTCACGAAATCCAGAAAATTGCTGTCTGGGATTATGACGAGCTCAAGGAAATGACCAACATGGAAGCTGTCGAGGTGTTCCGCAAGCACTCCCTGAATCCGGAGCGCCCGGCAATGCGCGGCAGCCATGAGAATGACGATATTTTCTTCCAGCACCGCGAGGCTTGCAATAAGTATTACAATGCTCTTCCGGCTGTTGTTGAGAAGTACATGCACAAGGTAAACGAGAAGCTGGGTACTGATTATCAGCTCTTTAACTACTACGGTGCACCGGATGCAGACCGCGTAATCGTTGCTATGGGTTCTGTAAACGACGTTATCGAAGAAGTAATCGATTACTTAAACGCACACGGCGAGAAGGTCGGCCTTGTAAAGGTTCGCCTGTTCCGTCCGTGGAGCTCTGAGCACCTGCTCAAGGCTATCCCGGCAACCGCTAAGAAAATCGCGGTTCTCGACCGTACCAAAGAGCCCGGTTCACAGGGCGAGCCGCTTTACCAGGATGTTGTTATGGCTCTGGCAAAAGCAGGTCGCAATGACGTTTCCGTTATCGGCGGACGTTACGGCCTCGGCTCTAAGGATACCACCCCGGCTTCCTTCTTTGCAGTTTATGACGAGCTCAAGAAAGCTGCTCCGAAGCAGGAGTTTACTCTGGGTATCGTTGATGACGTTACCAACCTCTCCCTCGAGGAGAAGGATGCTCCCAACACCGCAGCTGAGGGCACTATTGAGTGCAAGTTCTGGGGTCTCGGCGGCGACGGTACTGTTGGCGCTAACAAGAACTCCATCAAGATAATCGGTGACCATACCGATAAGTACGTTCAGGCATACTTCCAGTATGACTCCAAGAAGACCGGCGGTGTAACCGTTTCTCACCTGCGTTTTGGTGACAAGCCCATCAAGTCCCCCTACTACATCAACAAGGCTGACTTTGTTGCTTGCCACAACCCGTCATACATCACCAAGGGCTTCAAGATTGTTCAGGACGTTAAGCCCGGCGGAGTATTCCTCATCAACTGCCAGTGGACTCCTGAGGAGCTCGAGCATCATCTGGATGCAGCTTCCAAGCGCTACATTGCTGAAAACAACATTCAGCTTTACACAATAAACGCTATTGACCTTGCAATCGAGGTTGGCATGGGCAAGCGCACAAACACCATCCTGCAGTCTGCATTCTTCTCTCTGGCAGAGGTTATGCCGAGCGAAGAGGCTATCGGCTACATGAAGGACGCAGCAGAGAAGTCCTACCTCAAGAAGGGCCGCGAAGTTGTTGATTGCAACTGGAAGGCTATTGACGCAGGCGCATCCGCTTATGTCAAGGTAGACGTTCCGGCTGCATGGGCAACCGCAGCAGATAAGGCTGACGACGCAGCACTTGAAGGACCTGCAGCTACCGTTAAGGTTGCAAAGGAAATCATGACTCCGGTCGGAAAGATGGACGGCTACAGCCTGCCGGTTTCCGCATTCGAAGGAATGGAAGACGGTCAGTTCCCGCTCGGCATCGCAGCTTACGAGAAGCGCGGCGTTGCGGTTACCGTACCGCATTGGGATGAAACCAAATGTATCCAGTGTAACAACTGTTCTTATGTCTGCCCGCATGCTACGATTCGTCCGTATGCACTGACTGAGGAAGAAGTTGCGGCTGCTCCCGAGGGCACTCGCGCAGTTCCGGTCAAAGCAGGCAAGGGCAAGGGAGTTTACTCTTACACCATGGCAGTTTCTCCGATGGACTGCATGGGCTGCGGCGTCTGCGTAGGCGTCTGCCCGACCAATGCTATCACCATGGTTCCGCAGGAGCAGGAGCTTGGTGAGCAGAAAGTATTCGATTACATGGTTTCCAAGGTTTCCCGCAAGGAAGACATGGAAGACAACACCGTTAAGGGCAGCCAGTTCAAGAAGCCGCTGCTCGAGTTCTCCGGCTCTTGCGCAGGCTGTGCAGAGACCTCTTATGCACGTCTGGTAACTCAGCTCTTCGGTGACCGTATGTATATCTCCAACGCAACCGGTTGTTCCTCCATCTGGGGTGGTCCGGCTGCAACCTCTCCGTACTGCGTAAACGATGAAGGCCACGGTCCGGCTTGGGCAAACTCCCTCTTCGAGGACAACGCAGAGCACGGTCTGGGTATGTCAACCGCACAGGAGGTTATCCGTAAGTCCCTGGCTGAGAAGGTCAAGGTGGTTATGGAGAAGACCGAGTGCGATGCACGCAAGGCAGCTTGCCAGGCATGGCTTGACACTTACAGCAACGGCGCAGCAAACAAGGCTGCAACCAAGGCTCTTATCGAGAACCTTGAGGCAAACGTATGCTGCGATACGGTTAAGGATATTCTCTCCAAGAAGGAATACCTGTCCAAGAAGTCCGTTTGGATCTTCGGCGGCGACGGTTGGGCATATGACATCGGCTTCGGCGGCGTTGACCATGTTCTCGCTTCCGGCGAGGATGTAAACATCTTCGTATTTGACACCGAGGTTTACTCCAACACCGGCGGTCAGGCTTCCAAGGCTTCCAACATCGGTCAGGTTGCTCAGTTTGCAGCTTCCGGTAAGGATATCAAGAAGAAATCACTGTCTGAAATCGCTATGAGCTACGGCTATGTATACGTTGCTCAGATTGCTATGGGTGCAAACCCGGCTCAGACAATCAAGGCTATCTGCGAGGCAGAGGCTTACAACGGTCCGTCACTCATCATCGGCTACGCTCCGTGTGAAATGCACTCCATCAAGGGCGGCATGGGCAACTGCCAGGCTGAGATGAAGAAGGCTGTTGACTGCGGTTACTGGAACCTGTTCCGCTTCGACCCGTCCAAGGAGAACGGCAAGTTCCAGCTCGACAGCAAGGAGCCGAAGGGCGGATATCAGGAGTTCCTTATGAACGAGGCTCGTTACAGCCGCCTGACCCGCGAGTTCCCGGACAATGCAGCAGAGCTGTTTGCAAGAAACGAAGCTGCTGCTATGGAGCGTTGGGAGCACCTGCAGCGCCTTGTAAAGCTCTACGAGGACTAATAAACGTTAACGTCTATATTTTCAAAACCCGAAAGCAGATGCTTTCGGGTTTTGTTTTTTATATTTACTTGTAATATAAAGGGAAAGTTGTTATAATTATGTACTGTAATACTATTTTAAGGCAGATGAAATCAATGAACAGAAAAGAAGAACGCGTAAAAATAAAAAACATGGCACGTATGCAGCTTGCGGGCGGTTGGATGCGGGGCGCGGTGCTTATCGCAATATCTCTTGTTTTGGGCATATTCTGTGAAAGATTTATTCCGATTTACGCACCGTCTCAGCCGATAGACGTTAATAAGCTTGCAAGCATGGATATGATGCAGATGCTCAAGCTTATGGCAGATATACTTGTGCCCGAGCAGATAACCGGAAAGTATATAGCCCGTATTTGTATAAGTATAGCGCTGTTTCTGCTTGTTATACCACCGTTTGAGCAGGGACTTAAGCAGTATTTCTGCAAGGTGTTTGTCGGAGATAAACCCAAGCTCAGCGTGGCATTTTCATGGTATACGAACTTAGCAAAGGTGTTCGGTGCAATCCGGTTGTACATCTATATAGGAATACTCACGGTTCTTTGGGCGGTAGTGCTGTTGGCGGTTCCGATTGGCGCAATAGTTTTTGCAAATATGGCAAGCCTGTGGGGACTCTACCTTATCGGCATAATCGCATATGCTGCAGGTGTGTTGCTTCTTGTGCTCAAGCTTATGGCATATATGCCCGCGTATTACGTTTATGCAAAAAAACCGAGCATTGGCGTGCTTGCTGCGGTGCGCAATTCCGTATATATCACAAACGGACGGCTGATTGAGTGCTTTGTTTTCAGGTTAAGCTTTATTCTGTGGAACATAGCGGTTATATTTAGCGGAAACGTGGGCAAGATTTTCTTTCAGCCGTATTACCTTACTGCAAATGCAGGCTTTGTAGAGATGCTTATGGCCGATTCCCGCCAAGGTGAGGGCGAGCAGGATAGCGTTAAGTTTTAAAATAAATCATAATATAACAAAAACACAACTGTCAGTAAAAAATGCAGACAGTTGTGTTTTTTATATTGTTTATTACAAATCCTCGGGTTTGGTTTCAAGCGCAATCGGGTAATCGCCCAAGTGCTTTACTTTAAAGCCGTTTTTCTTGTATTCTTCATAATCGAACGCTTCAAGTTCATCGATAGCGAGCTTGTGGAACTCATAGAAATTGGTCCACCACTCATAGCCACTTCCGAGCTCTGCGTTTAAGAAAGCATCTGCAATATCACAGCCCATCTGAGGAGCTACGTAAAACGCGCCCATTGCAAGTACGTTTACACCGTTTCCGGTAATTGCGCGAAGCGCAGCCGGAACACTCTCTACAACACCTGCATGAACATGAGGGCATTTGCTTGCCGCAATATGAATTCCCATGCCCGTACCACAGAAGAGAAGTGCGCGCTCAAATTCACCTTCGGAAATCATTGAGCCGACGCGCAGACCTACTCTGTGGAACATTAAATCCGTGTCGTCATCCTCGGGGGAGCGAACGCCGACATCGGTGACCGTCCAGCCCTTTGCCTTCAAGTGAGCAACAACGGCTTCCTTGAGCGGAAATCCTGCAAAATCAGCGCCTACAAGAATTTGTTTGTCCTTTACCTTTTTCATTGTTTACATCTCCTTTTTTAATTAAACATTGTTTCCACAATGGAATACGCAAACAGCCAGTTCATGTTTTCTGTGGGGTGATTCATTTTATTTGCCAGAAGAGCGGTTGTGTTCACACCGCCTTCCGCCAAATTCTTCCATTTTGCGTAACAGTCACAGACGGGTATGCTTTTCTCCCGCGCAATCTCTTTTGCTGCTGCTAAAAAACGTTCGAGTGTTCCGCGAGTCTGGGTATCAAGGCAGGTTTGGGCAATGTTTTTCAAATAATGCCCGTCAGGATAAACCATTTCTGTACACATCATGTTAGGTGTCATGTGAATTACTTCAATGCCTTGCGCCTGCAGAGCGTCAAAAATTCCGCGCATTGACTGAGTATACTCTTGTTTGCTTCTTGTGTTACTGTCGTTTAAGCCGAAGCATACAACACATAAATCAGGCGAAAATCTGAGCACGTCACGCTCGATTCGCTCCAAGCCTTCCGAGGCGCAGCCACCGCTTATGCCTGCGTTTATTATGTTTACGGGAACCTGCGGATAAAGCATGTTCAATATCTTCCGTATTTTAGAGTGGTAGGCGTTTTCCGCATCAAAGTATGTTTCGATTTCATTGGGCTTGGGCATGTATAAATCAAAGCAACCCTGAGTGACGCTGTCGCCCAAAAAAGCGATCGTCACAGGCGGTGCGCCTTTTAAATCTATGCTTTTGGCTTTGAATTTTTCTATAATTTTCATAATGTATCACCTCATATTACCTCAGTGCAATTAAAAAAAGAAAGAGTTTTCGCCCGCGCTCAAAAGTGTATCCTCAAAAAGGACATTCAAATTTTCCGGAACGGTTATTTTTAAATGTATTTTGCCAGAGCAGCGCTGCCAGTCTGTCTTCAAAAGCCCGCATGATGTTTGCCGGGACGCGCTACACCAAGAGAGACTGCCCGGGAAATACGGTTTTACCGTATATTCCTCTGCACCGAAACCGGATAAAGAAATTCCGCCAAGCGTTGTCATAAGCCAAACCAGTGCATCTGAATACATGTGATGGTTATGAGATTTTTCGCCGGACCACATTTCGAGAAGCGTCGTCGCATCAAATTCCTCTATCCAGTGCATGTAGCCCGGGAAGCCTTCTGCACATATAAGCTTAAAGCTTAAGTCCGGACGGCATATTTTATCAAGAGCACGGAAAATATAACGGATTCCAAGCATGCCGCAATTTATATGGAAATTATCGCGCTCGATAACCTCAATAAGTTGTTTGGCAAGCACTGCAATGTCTTCGCATATATCAAGGACTATTGCAAGAGAAAGCGCACATTGCTCCGCAATTTTCAGGCTGCCGTCCTCGTTTATATAAAACTTCAGAAAAACATCGCGAATGCGTGCGTATTCATTTTCTGCAAACATTTCCTCTTCGCGATTACCCGCGAGTTTTGCCGCAAACGCATGGATTTTCAAAAACTTCATATACAGCAGCGTGTTACTGCACTCTTTAGGTGTCGGCGAGTTTTGCGGGTCATCCCATGGACCCGCCCAGTCGCAAAGCCCATAGTTTATAAGTCCACTTTCGTCTGAGTTTGATTTTATGTATTCAAGATGTTTTTTTAAAGAGGAAAGAGAAGAGGTCATGAGCTTCGAATTTCCGGTATATCTGTAAATCTGATATGGAATTTCAAACAGAACCCCGGTAGACGTCGGCCCCGCGCCCCATTCATATCCGTAATTTTCCGTTGGCACTACGCCCGGAAGCGAACCGTCCTCGCGCATAGCGTCAAGTATATCCTGAAACCATTTTTGCAGAACAGTTTCTGCTTGGAAATTAATAAGAAACTGTTCGGTTGAAGATTGGGCATCGTTTGCCCACCCCAGCTTTTCGCGCGACGGACAATCCGTGGGCATATAGAACATGTTTGCGAGTGTTGATTTTATGCCCATGTCATACAATCTGTTAAGCCGTGGGTCTGAACACGTAAAGGAGGCTTTTTGCAGAATATCCTGATGCACAAAAACTGCGGAAACCGTGTTGGCTTCAGGCGGTGTATCAAAACCGTCAATCTGAATGTAGCGAAATCCGTGATAGGCAAAACGCGGCGACCAGGTAAAATCTTCACCATCGGCAATGAATTCGTCCCATGCGAAGCGGCTTTCCGGATAAAATTTGGGGCTGTCTGCAATTTTAAAATCCAAAGAGCCGTCCCGGTTTATACATTCGGCATAACGGATGATAAGCTTTTGACCGCGGGTTAAACCGCAGGTACGCAACGAGATATAACCTGAAATAGTCTGCGGGAATTTAAACAAATACCGTTTTTCGCCCGTGCGTACAATTTCTGATGGGGGGTATACTTCAAATTCGCGAATCGGTTCACATTCGCACTTGCGCAATATACCGAGTGGCGGGGAGTTGTCGATTTCTGCCGCGCTCCAAAGCGAGTCGTCAAACCCGGGAGTGTTCCATCCTTTTTCGTAGAGTCGGGCATCATAGCACTCTCCGCTGCGCAACATGTTAAAAACAATAGGGGAAACATTGGTACAGCGCCAAGTGTCATCACTTGCAACCGTTTCTGTACGATGCGGATATTCAAGCGAAAGCTCAAAGAACATCTTTGGATTATCGCGCCATGACGCGGTGTTTACCTTGGCAAGCGACTTGAAACTTTCATTGTAGAAACCGTTGCCCAAAATTGCCGCCGCGACGTTTTCTCCGCATCTTATAAGCTCGGTCACGTCGTATTCGTTGTACCATACCGTTTTATTGTAATTGCTTGGCGGTGCTGTGAATCTGTCCGCACTCACGGGCTTGCCGTTTATGTAGAAGTATCCGAGTCCCAGTCCGGCACAGCGCAAAGTTGCTCGGCGCACGCCCGCAGAGACGGTAAATACTTTCCGAAACCTCGGTGCATGGTTTGAGAGCGAATACTCGCTATTGAATTTTGCGGGTACCTTAATAAAATTCAATGTACTCTCTCCGTTTCGTCAGATACGTCTTTAAATTCCGCGTAAGATAAAGTCGAGACCTTCGTCCGTTTTGGAAAATTCGTGATAACCGTCAAAAACGTTAAAGGAAAACTCATCTGCATTGCCGAGCTTTTTGTATACCTCTGAAACTTGGGCTACAAGAGGGGTTGCGGTATCGGCTCCGAAAACTTCGTCCTTATCCGCGACTTCTATGTATAAGCGCCGCGGTGCGATGAGCGCGGCTGCCTGCTCGTCAAAGCATGTATATGCTGAGTTAAACCATGACCAGTCGGGTTGACTGTAAGTCATTCGGTTATTGAAAAAGCAGCTTGAGTACACACGCTTTATGCGCAAATCAAGCGCTGAAGTGAAAAGCGTATAAAATCCGCCGTAGGAGAGACCTACCATCGCAAGCTCGCTGCAATCAAGGTCTCTGCGCGAGCTCAGATAATCTAGAACCGAGGATATATTGAATACTTCAAGTGCGGTTATTGAGCTTCCAAGCTGTTTTAGCTTTCCGTCAAGCTCAAATCGGTCATAGCCTACACATTCTAAATCCTCGGAATTCCACAAGAGCACCTGCGGGGCAAACACTGCCATGCCGCGGCGCAGTATGCGACGGGGCATATCGTTATAATTTGCCTGACGCCAAAGACCTATAAGAAGCTCGGGACATCCCGCACCGCCGTGCTGAACAACTGCAACACGCGGGTTTGAAACACCGTTTGGAAGCATAAGTATTCCATATGTCTTAAGCCCGATTTCAAGCTCAAGCGTTACGCGGTATATACTGCAAAGCTCGTCCTTTGCAATAAACTCTTCTTTTGCGGAAAATGCGCGGCTTACATCAGCGTTTAGCGGCCAACCGAGCATATCGCGAAGCTTTTTGCGGTATATTTCGGGCTTTTTTAAAAGCTCGTGCATATTATTTTGACGCACGGCTGCTGCTTGTTCTTTGCGCGCATCGATAATTTTTTTGATGCTTTCCAAATATCTCTCGCGGTATGTATTGCCTGAACGCTTGTCTTCACTGTATAACAAAGTAAATCACCATATCCTTTTTAAAGTTAGCGAAGCCCTTTTTGGTTAAGCCAAGCAAGGTCTTTTAATGCATTTTGATACATTTCCTCCGCCTCTTCGCCGACGGTAAATTCTATTGTACAATTTCCGTTAAACCCTTGAGAGAGAATGTAATCAATATGCTTTTTGACCACATCTCCGTCGTAAATATGTATAAATTCTTTCCCGTTGTAATTGCTGGCGTGGAGATGGCAAATGTGCTTGCCGTAGGTCTCAAAGCGGCATTTGAGGTCCTCAAAATCCTCAGCTTCGGAGAGTGCTCCGGTTCTGGTATGCACCATTGCACCAAAACGCTCGCCCAAATCGTTGAAAATATCCGCTGCAATTTGATGGTTATCCATCAACGTAAAAAGATGGCACTCGCACAAAAGTCTGATTTCGGGGTTTAACATCCCGGAAAATTCCTTTATGGTCGCAACCTGAAGATCGCGTTTTTCCTTGTTTTCAAAATTAAATTTAATCGCCTTGGGATTAAGCTTGTTTATCGCCTCGGCGGTTACGCGCAATTCTTCGGTGATACCCTCATCGAAGCGCGCATAAGTGTTGAAAATTTCTACATGTCCGGTTTTTTCTATGCGTTTCTTTTCCTTTTCGTCCGCCAAAAGGTAATGCGGTCCCCATAACTCAACGCCGTCAAATCCGTCTTTGACAGCTCTTTCTATATATGCGGGGACATCAATCGTTGCAGTCTGGTCTTTTTCCCAGCGGTTTTTCTCCAATGCTATTGTTCCTAAATAAATAGCCATTTCATTCTCACCCTTTTCTGCGGTTAGAGGGGATTGCAAAAAAACAATCCCCTCTTGTATTAATTTAAATTACTTGCCGATAACACGGTTATAAGTCTCGGTGTAAATCTCCAGAAGCTCCTTTGCGCCCATGTCGTCAATGCCCTTCTGGAAGTTGTCCCATTCGCTCATCGGAAGCTGACCGATAACGAACTTGGTAATTTGCTCCTCAAGGTACGGCTTCATGTCGTCCCACAGAGCTGCTGCGCGATTAGCATCTGCATCGTCAAGAGCGAGCCAATCGTCGGGGTTTGCCTGGTCTTCAATGTACGGAGCACATTCGATGCAAGCGTCGATGTTTTCCTTGGTGTAGGTGTTCTCATAAGCATCGGATATGATGTTCTGATACATGCCCGGGCTTGCGATGCCGTACTTGGTCTGAACCTGCTCGTCGTCTGCGAGAATAAACTGCTTTACGCCGTCTTTGACTTCATAGGTCTCACCCTCTTTACCCCAGCTTAAAAGCTCAACTGCTTCGGGGGTGTACATCCAGTCGACATACTTGAATGCGTTTGCAATACCCTGCTCGTCGCCGGTGTTGCAGATTGCCCAGCCTGAGTAATCCAGGTTGGTTCTTGAAATTCTTGCGCCGCCGTTGGGGGTGTTCGGAACCGGAGGTGCCATAAGAGCCAGATTGTAATCCGGATTCTCCTGACGTACTGCGAGGTTGAAGAAGTCAAGTCTTACGATATAGTCATTGGTGATGAAGCCGCGGTCGGTACTCATAAGCTCTTCCCACGGTTTGCTTTCATCGTCAAAGAAGTTCGGGTTAATGAGACCTTCCTCGTAGAGCTTTCTGTAATACTCTACCATTTCCTTGAATACCGGTTCCTGAGCGCCGATTTTCCAAGCCTCGTTTTCAAAATCGTAGTAGATTTCATAGTCTAAGTTCGGTTGCCATGACGGAGCGGTGAACTTAAATCTCTCACGACCTGAACGGTTGCATATCGGATAGGAGTCCGGATAAAGCTCCTTGAGCTTCTTCGCTACCGCGTAGAGCTCATCATAGGTCTTCGGAACCTCAAGACCGTGCTTTTCAAAGATGTCTTTTCGATACATCCAGGTGCGGATACCGGTTACACGCTGAGTACCGTAGCTGGGTGCAGAGTAAATCTTACCGTCGCCGGACTTGCGGATGTCGGTGATAGCGGTTGCCTCGGTCTCGCCTAAGCTCTCGAGGAACTTCTGGAGATTAGGCATCTTGTCCATGTTGTCGCTGTAGCTGATGAACGCGCCGCTGGTTGCATATGTGTCAACATGCGCTGCCTTATCAAAGGTATGAATCATGTCAGGCATGTCAGCTTTGTTTGCTATGATAAGTGAAAGCTTGGTGTACATATCTTCTGCAGGAATTGCTTGAATGTTGAGCTTTGCGCCGGTTGCCTCTTCGATGTAATCGAGGAGAACCCAGTTTTCGTCGTACGGCCAGCTAACGTTGCTGGAGAGAATCATATCGAGCTCCGTGCCCTCGGCAAATACTTTGCCTTCGGCTACTTCACCGCCTTGTGTGCCATTGCCGTTGCCGTTGTTTGTACAAGCGGTTAAGGAAAGAGCCATAGCCGCTGCTGAAAGGAATGCGAGGATACGTTTGGTTGTCTTTTTCATCTGTTTTTCCTCCTTAGATTTTTTATTATTACGCAAAGAGGCGGTGCCGCCTCTTTGCGCGATAAACTTTTATTTTCCGAGGACTCTTGAGAGCATTACCGCGATTTCGGCGCGTG
>JAZTXE010000072.1:0-35889 GCA_045636205.1 Eubacteriales bacterium | reverse complement strand
TCAAGGGCTTGGTCTACCGTACCACTCATGGGGTCCACGGAGATGATACCTACCAATACATTCAAGACCTGTCATCATTAATAAGTCCGTACACAGACGAAATGCTCGCCACCCTAAAAGGTCGCCTTGCATATTATGAGAGTTCTCGCGGTTGCCCATTCAAGTGTGCATACTGTCTGTCCTCAGCAACCTCAGGTGTGCGATATTTCCCGCTTGAGCGAGTAAAACATGAACTGAAACTTCTGGCAAACGCGGGTGTTAAAACAGTAAAGATGGTTGACCGTACATTCAATGCAAATCCCGCACGGTCAACAGAGCTTTTGAAGTTTATACTGGAAGAAACCGGAGACACTTGCTTTCATCTTGAAGTAGGCGCCGACCTATTCACCCACGAAATGCTCAATTTGCTCTCACGCGCACATGCCGGAAAACTCAGACTTGAGGTAGGCGTGCAGTCAACCAACCGGAGCGTACTCGACAGAGCTGTGCGAAAAACTGACCTAAAAAAACTCAAATCAAACTTACGTACAATACTAAGCGCGGAAAATATATGCGTACACGCAGACTTGATTTTCGGTCTGCCCGGCGAGGACATGGCGTCAATAAAACAGAGCTTCAATGAGATTTTTGCTCTGCGTCCACACGAATTGCAACTCGGATTTTTAAAGCTACTGCACGGTTCTTCACTAAAAAAGAACGGCGACTTAACCGGCTGTATCTTTTCCACCACTCCGCCCTATACTGTCCTTCGCACTGCAGAACTAAACTCCGCCGAAATTCTTTTCATGCGCGAATTCGAAGACGTGTTCGAAAAATTCTATAACAGTAGCAGATTCAATTCTTCAATCGAATATGCCCTTACCTTTTTCGACTCTCCGTTTGACTTGTTTGCAGCTTTAACTGAATATGTGTCAAAAGAAGGTCTGCGTTATGCACGTCTTTCCGCTTCATCGCTATATGATCTATTTTTGAATTTTAGCTTGTCACTAAACCAAGCAGACGAAAAAAAGCTAACCTCACTTCTTCGCTTTGACTATTATTCATCTGTTTTCTCGGGGCGACCTCCAAAATCAATCGACATCCTCACCACCGATGTGTTTCGTGATTCATGCTTTGACTATCTTCGCAGTATAAACATCTCTGAAGAATTTGCACATCATGGCGATATTTCTCCTAAAGCGCTGTTTAAATCCGTGCGTTTTATCCCGATAGAAGACGAGGTTTTCGTATTCGATCCGGCAGCCCGCTCCCCCGTAACCGAGCTTATCCCGCCAAAAAAAGTTCCTGTCACTTATTTACCTTATAAACAATAAAAGAACAGTGAGGTCTGCGTATGCAGACCGCACTGTTCTTTTAAATCCAAGAGCCCTGTTTATAATCCGTAACTCTTTCAATCACTCATTTATTTTCGACACTTGTGACTTTTTATTCCTCGTCGAAATCCTCTTTTCCTACTCCGCAAAGCGGGCACACAAAATCCTCAGGGACATCATCCCACTCGGTTCCGGGCGCAATATCTGCTTCCGGGCAACCTTCCGCTTCATCGTACACATAGCCGCAAATCATACATACAAACTTCTTCATAACCTAAGCACCTCACTATAATTTTTGCAGAATATCTGCGTCAATATATATTATACATATTTTTCCACTTTTGAACAGAGGAAATTTAAAATTTTATATTTATTTTTCCAGTAGCTTCTTTAAGTATTTACCTGTATACGATTTCTTATTCTTTGCAACCTGTTCCGGAGTTCCCGTACATACTACCTGACCTCCTCCGTCGCCACCTTCCGGACCTAAATCAATTATATAGTCCGCATTCTTGATAACATCCAGATTATGCTCAATAACCACAACCGTATTTCCTGCATCCACAAGGCGATTGAGCATCTCTACAAGTCTGTGTACATCAGCTACATGCAATCCGGTTGTAGGCTCATCGAGAATGTAAATCGTCTTACCCGTGCTCTGACGCGAAAGCTCAGTCGCAAGCTTTACTCTCTGCGCCTCACCGCCGGAAAGCATAGTCGACGACTGTCCTAACTTGACATATCCTAATCCGACCTCATTTAAAGTTCTTATTTTTCGTGCAATTTTAGGAACATTAGCGAAAAATTCCTCAGCTTCCTCGCAGGTCATCTCAAGAACATCATAAATATTCTTGCCTTTGTAGTTTACTTCCAGTGTTTCGCGGTTATATCTCTTACCACCGCACACATCGCAATTGACGTAAATATCCGGTAAGAAATGCATCTCTATTTTAACCAATCCGTCGCCTGAGCATGCTTCGCATCTGCCACCCTTTACGTTAAATGAAAAACGGCTGTTGCTGTACCCGCGCATTTTTGCATCCGCGGTTGATGCAAACAGATTTCTAATATCGTTAAACACACCTGTGTACGTAGCCGGATTTGACCTGGGTGTTCTTCCTATTGGCGCTTGGTCAATAGCTATTACCTTGTCCAGATACTCTAAACCCTGCATATCCTTAAATTCGCCCGCCCGGTCCTTCGAACGGTTAAGCTGCGATGCCAGATGCTTGTAAAGAATCTCATTTACAAGCGAAGATTTCCCCGAACCGGACACTCCGGTCACGCATGTAAACGTACCCAACGGAATTTCGATGTCTATATCACGCAAATTATTCTCCGCCGCGCCGATAATCTTCAATGCGTTTCCGTTACCCTGACGTCTTTTACTCGGCACCGGTATACTTTTCTTTCCTGACAAATACTGCCCTGTCACGGATTTCTCGCATTTTTTAATATCCTCAACGCTTCCCGTGCATACTATTTCACCGCCGTGCACACCCGCACCCGGACCTACATCCACAATATAGTCTGCCGCATACATAGTATCCTCATCATGCTCTACTACAAGCAGTGTGTTTCCCATATCGCGCAGTTTTTTGAGTGTATTGAGTAATTTATCGTTATCACGCTGATGCAAACCAATTGACGGCTCATCGAGTATATACAAAACCCCCATAAGCGCGGATCCAATCTGAGTCGCCAAGCGTATGCGCTGGCTCTCACCGCCCGAGAGCGTAGCCGCACTTCTCTCAAGCGTCAGATACTCCAAACCTACACTTGAAAGAAAACCGAGCCTTGCGATTATCTCTTTTAAAATTCGTTCTGCAATCTTCATTTCGCGCTCGGAAAGATCTTCTTTCAGCTTATTTACAAACTCAAGAGCCTGACTTACGGACATCCGCGTAAACTCGGCAATGTTTATCCCGCCCACGGTCACCGCGAGAGCTTCTTTTTTAAGCCTGCGTCCACCGCATGTAGGGCACTTAATATTGCTCATCACCTGCTCAATGTCCGCACGTGAAGCCTCACTGTTGCTCTCCTGATATCTGCGCTCTAAGTTAGGGATTATTCCTTCAAACGCCTGTTGATACGTACCTTTACCATAAGCCTTGTTGTACTGAAGCTCAAGTCTTTCACCCTTAGTTCCGTAAAGCAGTGCATCCATAGCCTCTTTGGAAAGCTCTCCAAGCGGCGTGTCAAGCGTAAATCCGTACTTTTTGGCAAGCGCTGTGTAGAACATATGCGCTATGCTTCCTTCATCGGTTCCGCCCCATCCGGATGCGTTGATTCCGCCCTGCGCTATCGACAATTCAAGATTTGGCATAATGCACTCGGGGTTTACCTTAAGCCATGTTCCCAGTCCCGTACAATCCGGGCATGCACCAAACGGATTATTAAAAGAAAACATACGCGGTGTAAGCTCTTCTATGCTTATCCCACAGTCATCGCAGGCATAGTTCTGTGAAAACATCATCTCTTCGCCGCCGATAACATCAACCGCGACTAGCCCGCCGCTGAGCGCAGCTGCGGTTTCTACGGAATCGGCAAGTCTGCCCCTGATTTCCTCTTTTATCACAATACGGTCAACCACAACCTCAATATTGTGCTTTATATTCTTCTCCATTGGTATCTTTTCAGAAAGGTCGTATATATTCCCGTCCACGCGCACACGCACATATCCGGATTTTTTAGCATCAGCAAAAACCTTTGCATGCTCTCCTTTTCTTCCTCTTACCAGCGGAGACAGTATTTGTATCTTTGTACCTTCCTCAAGCGCAAGCAGATGGTCAACTATCTGGTCAACGGTTTGTTGACGTATAACCTTACCGCATTTCGGACAATGCGGAATTCCTATACGTGCCCACAGCAGACGCAAATAATCGTATATTTCCGTTACCGTACCCACCGTAGAGCGCGGGTTCTTAGATGTGGTTTTCTGGTCAATCGATATAGCAGGTGACAACCCGTCAATATAGTCAACATCCGGTTTTTCCATCTGACCCATAAACATTCTTGCATAAGAGGACAGCGATTCCATATACCTGCGCTGCCCTTCTGCATAGATGGTATCGAATGCAAGCGAGGATTTCCCCGAGCCCGAGAGTCCGGTTATAACCACCAGCTTATCACGTGGGATTTCAACATCTATATTTTTTAAGTTGTGCTCACGCGCTCCCTTTACAAACAAATTATGCTGCATACTTTCCTCTTCCCTTAATTAAAGCTTCTAACCGCGGAGTTTTATTATCTTATCACGCAGTATAGCCGCGTATTCAAATTCGAGCATACGCGATGCTTCACGCATGTCCTTCTCAAGTCTGCGTATAAGCTCCTCTTTTTCCTTCTTGCTGAGCTTTTGACTTGCATCCTCGGATGATTTCGACGCATCCTTTGATATTTCTATAAGCTCATGAACGTTTTTAATTATCGTTTTCGGAACAATGCCGTGCTCACGGTTATACTCCATCTGTATATTGCGTCGACGCTCGGTCTCATCAATGGCGCGTCTCATCGAATCCGTAATCTTGTCGGCATACATTATTACTTTTCCGTGGTCATTTCTCGCGGCACGTCCGATTGTCTGAATAAGAGACGTTTCACTTCTCAAAAATCCCTCTTTATCTGCATCAAGGATGGCAACAAGCGATACCTCGGGTATATCAAGACCCTCCCGCAGAAGATTTATACCCACAAGCACATCAAATGTTCCGAGTCTCAAATCACGTATTATCTCCATACGTTCAATCGTTTCCACATCATGGTGCAGATATTTGACTTTTATCCCAACACCTTCAAGGTACCCGGTCAAATCCTCCGCCATTTTCTTCGTAAGAGTTGTGCACAGCACTCGCTCCTTTTTGCTGATGCAAGAATTTATCTCGCCAATCAAATCATCAATCTGACCCTCTACCGGTCGCACCTGTATTTCCGGATCAAGCAATCCGGTAGGACGTATAACCTGCTCAACTATCTGCGCACTGCGTTCCTTCTCATACTCGCCCGGAGTAGCGGATACATACACCGCCTGATTGACATGCTCCTCAAATTCCTTAAAATTAAGCGGGCGGTTATCATACGCACTCGGCAACCGGAAACCGAAATCAACAAGCGTATCCTTTCTCGACCTGTCACCTGCATACATTCCGCGCACCTGCGGAAGAGTAACATGTGACTCATCAACCACAAGCAGAAAATCCTTCGGAAAATAGTCCATCAGTGTGTATGGCGGGCTTCCCGGCTCACGACCGCTTATTATCCTCGAATAATTTTCAATTCCACTGCAATAGCCGACCTCTTGTATCATCTCCACATCGTAAAGTGTCCGCTGTCTCAGACGCTGTGCCTCAATAAGCTTACCGTCCTCTTCAAACTCCTTAACACGCTCTTCCATCTCTTTTAAAATCTCGTCTATCGCGCGCGCCATTTTTTCAGGTGTTGACACATAATGTGATGCCGGATATATAGCCACATGCCCGAGCTCACGCACCGGCTCACCCGTCACCGTGTTTATCTCGCTTATCCTGTCCACTTCATCGCCAAACAACTCCACACGTATGGCTTTATCTTTTGCGTAAACCGGAAAAATCTCTATCGTGTCACCGCGCACACGGAACTTGTTTCTTTCAAATGCCACATCGTTTCTTTCATAACGTATCTCCACGAGCTTTCGTATAATCCAATTGCGCTCACGTACCATGCCCGGTCGCAACGAAATAACCATATCGTGGTAGTCAATTGGGTCTCCCAATCCGTATATGCATGAAACACTGGCAACGATAATCACATCCCGCCTCTCTGCCAGTGCAGATGTCGCACTGTGGCGCAGACGGTCAATCTCCTCATTTGTAGACGAATCTTTTTCTATATACGTGTCCGTGTGTGGAATATACGCTTCGGGCTGATAATAATCAAAATACGAAACAAAATATTCCACAGCGTTATCCGGAAAAAACTCACGGAATTCCGAACACAACTGTGCCGCAAGTGTCTTGTTATGCGCAAGCACCAACGTCGGTCGTTGCACCTTCTCAATCAAATTTGCAATTGTAAAAGTTTTTCCCGAGCCGGTAACACCCAGAAGCGTCTGTTCCTCAAGCCCAAGCTCTATTCCACGCGCCAGAGCCTCAATCGCTTTAGGCTGGTCTCCGGTAGGCTTATAATCAGATACTATTTTAAACTCGCCCATCTTCCTCACCGAACCCTGTCTCTGTTTCGCATTATTGACACGTAGTCATCACCCGCAACTATTATATGGTCCTCAAGCTTAATATCAGATGCACTCAATACCGTGTTTATTATATCCGTACTTTCAATATCCTCAATGCTCGGAAGAATATCCCCGTTCGGGTGCGTGTGCGCCAAAACCACACGGCTTGCATTATACTTAAGCGCAACCCTGAGTATCTCCCTGACGCTCACCCTTGCGGCATTTGTGCTCCCGCTTGCAATTTCCTCACACTCAATAAGACGCATTTTTGCATCCAAACACGCAAGAAACACAGTCTCTTCAGTGTATCCGATTGACCTGTCCACGAAAAAATAACCTATCGACTCAATACTGTCAAACGGTATGTTTTTCATTTTCTTTGACATAGTGTATTTCCTATAATATTTCGGCAACAGCTTAAGATGATATGCCGCAGCTTCACCTATTCCCGGAACTCTCATTATTTCCTCAAGCGGCGCATCAATTACATTTGCAAGACATCCGAATTCCTGGAGCAATTTACGCGCCATATCGCACGTATCCTTTCTTGCAATGACTCCTTGAAGCATCATTTCCAAAACTATATATTCAGGTATGGAATCTATCTCTTCGTTGATAAAACGCTGTCTCAATCTCTCACGATGTCCTTCTGCCATTTTTTACACTTCCTTACCCGCTCTTCGCAGAACATATGTTTGTATTATTTATACCATATATCTGCCAAAAAAACAAGATGTTACGCGCATAAATAATTAATTATTTCATGTTTTTTTCTTATTCTATGTTTTTTGCTTTGTTTTTTTTCAAAGCTGTGGTATAATATATACTAACTTCAGGGGAAAGAGCAAACTCCCCTGAGAACATTTATGAATTGGAAGGTTTTCTATGGCAAATTATAAATTCACTTCAGAATCAGTAACCGAAGGGCATCCGGATAAGGTCTGTGACCAGATCTCCGATGCAGTTTTGGATGCAATACTCGAAAATGACCCAACCGCCCGCGTAGCATGTGAATCGGTTGTCACAACCGGAATGGCTTTGGTTATGGGTGAAATTACGACCAGCTCGTATGTGGACATCCCGTACATCGTCCGCAAAACTATT
Source organism: Eubacteriales bacterium (assembly GCA_045636205.1). GTDB lineage: Bacteria > Bacillota > Clostridia > Oscillospirales > JAAYXM01 > JAZRUF01. Next base: position 28,263 of record JAZTXE010000072.1, on the reverse strand, counting down.
GAGGACATCGGCTATGACAGTGGCGACATGGGTTTTGATTACAAAACCTGTGCGGTGCTCAGCTCTATAGACGAGCAGTCACCTGACATCGCCATCGGCGTAAACAATTCAATCGAATTCAAAACCGAAAATACCGACACCGCTGACCAAATCGGCGCAGGTGACCAGGGTATGATGTTCGGCTTTGCTTGCGATGAAACCGATGAGCTCATGCCCGCGCCCATAACCTACGCGCACCGTCTGACCAAGCGTCTCGCCGAAGTCCGCAAATCCGGTCTTCTCCCCTATATTCGCCCGGACGGAAAATCCCAGGTCACAATTGAGTACAATGAAAACAACGAAATCTGCCGCTGCGATGCGGTTGTAGTCTCTACCCAGCACGCAGACACGGTTTCCCTTGATGAGCTTCGCCGCGATATAATCGAGCACGTAATCCGTCCGGTTATGCCGGAAGAACTCATGGACGATAACACCAAAATTTTCATCAACCCGACCGGCCGTTTTGTTATCGGAGGACCGCAGGGTGACTCCGGACTCACCGGCCGCAAAATAATAGTAGATACATACGGTGGCTTCGCACGTCACGGCGGTGGTGCTTTCTCCGGCAAGGACCCGACAAAGGTTGACCGTTCCGCAGCATATATGGCTCGCCATATCGCAAAAAACATCGTAGCTGCTGGAATTGCAAAGCGTTGTGAAATCGAGCTTGCATACGCTATCGGCGTGGCAAACCCGGTATCCGTCTTGGTTGACACTCGGGGCACCGGTATTATCCCGGACGCTCAGATTTCCGAGCTTGTAACCCGGCATTTTGATATGCGCCCGGCAAAAATCATCGAATGCCTTGAGCTGCGCCGTCCGATATATAAACAGACTGCAGCTTACGGCCACTTCGGTCGCCCCGAGCTCGACCTGCCGTGGGAGCGCACAAACAAAGCTGATGACCTTAAAAAGGAATTAGGTCTCTGATTTCAATATTTCTAATCTTGCCGCAATGTGTAAGCATTGCGGCATTTTATCAAAATTGTATAAAAAACTGTTCAATATTGTACCTATGATAATTCTCTCTTATATTATATAATATACTTATATCCCGCAAAATAAACATTAAAATGAACAGGATGAATAAACTATGAAGATTTTCTTATGTGCAAGCGACGCTCCGATAAAATTCGCCGCATCAGAGCTTTCGCGTTTGATATACGAAATGGGAAATCCAAGACCGGAAATAGTTTTCGATGCCAAGTACTACGCGACTGCTGACGGAATATATCTGGGCTGCTTCGACTCTTTTTCACATTTGACCCCCATTACGTCAAATCCGTCGCGTTTTGACGATGAAATCCAAATCGAAGTAACAAACGGAAACGGTATCATCGCAGGCATTTGCCCACGAAGTGTCCTTATAGCAGTATACCGCTATGCAAAGGAACTCGGCTGTCGTTTCCTCACCGTCGGTAAGGACGGTGAAAAAATCCCTACTGTCAATATCTCAAACGCTTCGGTCTCCCTGCACAATACCCCTTCATACCGACACCGCGGCGTATGCATAGAAGGCGCTGTAAGCAAAGAAAACGTTGCAGAGATGATAGATTTTCTCCCCAAAGTCGGTATGAACTCCTACTTCCTGCAATTCCGCGAGTCTCATACTTTCTATGACAGATGGTACAGCCACACTTCCAACCCAAAACTCGAAAAAAAAGGTTCATTCTCTATTGATGATGCTCGTCAGGCAATCAGCGAAGCCGCAGAAGAAATGTCCATGCGCGGCATCCTTTATCACGCAGTCGGTCACGGTTGGACTTGCGAGCCCTTCGGAGTCGCAGGTCTGGGCTGGGATAAATGGACCGAACCGCTCAGCGATGAAGCGAGAGAAGCGTTTGCCCTTGTAAACGGCAAACGCGATTTATGGGGTGGTATCCCGATTAATACCCAGGCATGCTACTCAAATCCCAAAGTAAGAAAAAAAATGCTTGATAACATCTGCGAATATATCCACGAACACCCGACGGTGGATGTCCTCCACTTTTGGCTCGGCGACGGTTTCAGTAACCACTGCGAATGTGATGAGTGCAAAAGGCACCGCCCATCCGATTTTTATGTTATGCTTTTAAATGAGCTTGACGAAATGCTTGCCGCGCAAGGTCTTAACACCCGCATAGTTTTCCTCGTGTATGTTGACCTTCTCTGGCCACCTGTAGAAGAAAAGCTAAATAATCCCGACCGTTTCCTTATCATGTTTGCACCCATCACTCGTACATATCGCAAGAGCTTCCGCCCGGACGGCGAGCTTCCGGAAATCACCCAGTACCAGCGCAACGCGGGTTGGGATGTTCTGCCGGTTGATGTTTCTATGAACGTCGCATATTTAAAAGCTTGGCAAAAACTCTTCAACGGTGACGGTTTTGACTACGACTACCACTATATGTGGGCGCATATCAAGGACCCAGGATGCATAAACCTCGCACGCACACTTTTTGAAGACATCGTAAACCTGAAGAATCTGGATTTAAACGGCTTCATAAGCTGCCAACTTGGTCGAGTAATGTTCCCTAACGCCTTGAATATGGTGGTCATGGGAAATACGCTCTGGAACCGTGATGCAGACTTCGATAAAATGTGCACCGATTATTTCCTCGATTGCTATGACGAACATGCAGACGCAGTCTTTACATATATGAAAAAACTCTCAGATATGTACTTCAGCTTAGAGCTTGAGCGCGCAATGGCTCGCCTTGATAAGTTTGAAGACGCAGCAAAGAAAGCTGACATCTGCCTGGAAATCCTTGATCTTATCTCTGAATTTACAAAAGAGTTTTCTCCTCTCACCGATAAGAGCGTATTTTTCGCATGGCTCATGGAGCACGCATGGATTTACTCCGACTATACACGTATGATTCGTTCTCTCTTCCTCGGCGATAATGAAAACGCATTTAAAATGTTCGATGAACTGCATGAGAAAATTTTCGAGCATGAGGACAAATATCAGAGCGTCTTCGACCCATGGGAATTTGTAAAAACCGGCAAAGAAGACCTCCAACCCATAAGAAAATAAACACAAAAAAACATCCGCCTATATAAGGCGGATGTTTTTTTATTCACCTGAATTATATAGCAAGAATTCCGTTATCATCCTCAAGCAATATAAATATCTGCTCCTCTGTACCGGTTTGTGCATCTAAATATACAAGGCAGTGGCTTCCGTCAGAGCGCTCACATTGCATTTCATATACAAACTTTTCCCCTCTGCCCGCACCGGGTATAATCGCAAGGTTATAGCCTTTTATCTTAAGTCCCTCTGCCACACGCGCCTTTGCCTCATCCAACGAAATTCCAACCGCAGGTATCCTGCGCTCTCTATGATTCATTATATATCCACGCGCCTCAAAATTGCACACCTCTCCGTTATCTAAGCAAACGCTTACCTTCACCAAATCCGGATACAGAACCGCGCCGTTTTGTACAGGCGCAAAATTTATCATAACCGTGTCCGAATACACCGTCCAATAGCTCTCCTTCATCTCACCGTAACCCTGCGATGCAAGGAACTTTTTCGCCGCTTGCGTAGCGCCTTGCACATCAAGAGTCGGCTCTTTCGGCGTGCGCGAGTCTGTCATCTCAACAACAATTCCGCCTTGGCAGGAAATATCAATGCTTACTTCACCGCCATTTCTTGTCCCATAAAAAGTATAGGCAGGTATCTTTCCACCGGTTTTTCCACCGGACTTCAAATCATTGCCATTCATTCCGAGAAAGCGTGCCGCAACTTGCTTTGCCTGCGCTTCACTAATCTGCTCGCGCCCTTTCAGATACGCTATCTCCTCCTGATCTATATGCTCGGAAAACGGTCCATCATATACCAAAGTCGGGTATTCCGGAAACTCCTGCTCTAAATACGCGATATTCTGCAAAAGACCCGATGCGTTTTTTACGTCATTTCCCTCATTTAAATTACGCTCGGCTTTGGTTATTTCCCCAAACTCCAAGCCGCCTTCATTTATCTCCACACTCAAATCATTTAAATCCATACTCAAGGCATCCGCAGTACCCGCTAAGCGATTTAGAATCTCGCGTTCCTTTGATGTAAGCTTATATCCATCGGCAGCACTTTTGGAAAGGCTGTACGCCCAATCACCAACCTGCGATATAAATTTTGACGTCTTTTCAAGTCTTAAATCCGCAAGCGGCAGCTGAGATAGTGCACTTGCAGCGGCGGTTGACTGACGAAAAACCTCGCTTCCCAGCGCTACAAGCATGCTTGGAGATGTGGAGATGCAACTCTTTTGAAGCGCATAATCTATCCCCGACATACTCGAAACAAGCTCGGAAAACGCACGCTGGTATCCGTTCTCGATAGACCTCTTATAAGCATCCGCCCTCTGCCATCCGGTAATTGCTAACCCACCGCTTATCACCGCTGCAGCAATGCTAAATGCTGCTATGCGTATCATCATCTTTTTTGTCATTTGCCAATTCTCCTTTTTGCGCATAATTTATTAAGGTTATTTTCCCCATCCGCGGCAAAGCTATACAGCTTTCAAAACGTTTTTCAAAACGCACATAAAAGAAGAAAAAAATGGACATGTTCACAAAATTGCAATTATGTTATACTACGGACAGAATATAAAATAAAGGGAGTATGTTACAATGAACAAGCTTGAGTTTTTTTGCATAACGCCTGAGCTTTCAAAAAACGGCGTGTCTGTAAAAATTCATTCCTCTGTCCCCGCAGCAAGTGTTTCCTATAAAATAACAGATTCAGACGGAGCATGTGCAGCAAGCGGCACCGCTTCCGTAAAAGAACAGATATTTTTTGCCGAGCTTTTAAATGCGCATCTTTGGACAATCGAAGACCCGTACCTTTATACCATGTCTGCAGATATAACCTTCGCAGACGGAACCCAGGAAAGCTTTGCTGACCAATTCGGTATGCGCTCTCTCGCAGTCGAAGGAAGCGACATGCTTTTAAACGGCAAGCCTTTCTTCGTGCGTGCCTTTATTCGCGGCACCGTATGCCATGACCATGAGAATATACTCGACCTTCCCGAAGAGGAATACTATGCAAAGTGCATTCGTATAGCAAAAGAGTATGGCTTTAACACCATCCGTTTCCACTCCCGCGTGCCGTCGCAGGCATGCTTCCGCGCTGCGGACAAGCTCGGAATGTTCATTCATATCGAAATGCGCGACTGTGACGATGAGTACAATAACTTAGAAGAGATGGTTCACGGTGTTGAGGTTCTCATCACAAATGAAAAAATAAATAATTTCGTACTTCCTCTTATGAACCATCCGTCATACATGGTCTGCTGCATAGGAAACGAAATCAAGCATCCGGGTGAAAATCCGCGCGTGCGTGAAATTGCAAATTACATAAAGGAATTAGACCCCTCACGTCTGTTTATCGACACCTGCGCGCACGGTGAATTCGACCGCGATTACGTAGGCTTTGACGTTCAGCACATGAGCTATTATTATCCGTTTGGAAAGCATGGTGATATGTTCCATAACACTGACAACCTGCTCGTTTACGGCTCATGCACCGGTCTTACTACCACATCAGAAAACGGCGGCGGAAAAATTACACGTTCAATAATTCCGCAGCGCCCGATAATCGCGCACGAGGTATGCCATTATACTGCTCTGCGTAACCTTGACGTACTCGATGAAAAGTTCAAAAAAGCCGGCAAACCCGCTCCGTGGTGGATAGCTGAGCAGAAGAAAATGATACGCGCGAAGGGACTTGAAGAGCGTTTTCCGGATATGTTCCGCGCAAGCAAGGCATTCCAGTTCATGAGCTGGAAACTTGCACTCGAAGGCATCAGAAGAAGCCCGATTCTTCGTGGCTTCCATATGCTTCAGTTTGCAGATACTGACCGCTACGAAAACAGTAACGGCGTTGTTGACTGTTTCGACGAGCAGTCCGGTGTTGACCCGAAGCATTTCCTGCGCTTCAACGGCGATGTTGTAGTCCTGGCAGACATCCCGGTACGCTCCTTCTTCGAGGGTGACACGGTTATAATTCCGGTATCCGTCTCCAATTACTCGCAGCAGGAGTACGGCAACTGCAAGCTTTGCTATGAGCTTATCGACACGGAAACAAATTCAGTTGCGCTCTCCGGAGAGCTTGACAACATTAATATAGACAAGCGCGGACTGTCCGAAATCGTAAAACTCCATTTAACTCTCCCCGCAATCAAAAAATCCTGCGCATACCGTCTGGAAGTTCGCCTTATCTCCCCGATTAACGAGCATGTGATTGAAAATGACTGGGATATTTGGTGCTTTACGAACAAGCCGTCAGAAATTTCCTTCTCGGATTGCGCGTTTAACCTTTCAAACATCAATGCACAATCCCGCTATCCGGCAGTCGCTCACTGCCCGAAAAACGGAAAGCCCGTGTATGTAACGGATGTATTGGATGACAATGTATTCGATGAGCTTGACAAAGGAAACCGCGTACTTCTCTTCTACCGCCAGCCACATACCCGCCACGTGGCAAATCAGGATGCGGTTGCAGGAAAATACAGCTTCCGTGCAACATGGGAGCGCTTCAAAGGCGTTATCTGGGACCGTGGCACGATTTATGGCGGACTCGTAAACAACAACGACGCATTGGCAGGCTTCCCGCATAACGGAATAACCAACTTGCAGTTCTATAACCTGATTGAAGACTCTGACAAGATTATATTCGACGATTTCCCGACAAAAGTCACCCCTGCATTCCAGTGCATCGACAAGAGCACGCGCGACCGCTTTGACGTATACGCTGTAGGCGGTTTCGGGCTGCCGGAATTCCAATACGACCGCACACTCCGCAATTTCGGCTATATAACCGAAATGAAGGTCGGCAACGGAAGCCTCCTTGTAACCGGACTTAACTTCACCGGTCTCGGCACTCAAGTTCCCGAGGTATGCGGAATGTTTGAAGCACTTATAAATTATATTTGCAGCGATAAATTCGCACCCGAAGCGTCACTTAGCGTAAACGAGCTTAAAGAATATATGTCCAAGGACAGCACGCGCAGACCTGTGCGTGAGCGCATGATGACTCAGTTCTGGCAACTTGATGATACCCCGGTAGAGTCCCTCCAATACTGGATTGACTCAAAGGAGTACGCAAAGTTAGGCGACGAAGAAGAAGGAAGATAAAAAGAGATAAAGAAATAGGTATAAAGCAAAAACTACGCTTTATACCTATTTCTTTTTGAATTTTTTATTAATGCTTTTATTAAGCTTAATTATGTTTTTAAATTCACTTCTTCCCAGCAAATAATCTATACTTGTGTTATATAAATCAGCCAACTTTATTAAAACCTGTGTAGGAATGTCATTCTCTCCTGTTTCATATTTAGAATATCCAGTTTGTGACATTCCAAGATACTTTGCAACTTGAGTTTGATTCAAATCCCTATCTTCGCGCAAATCCCTAATTCTTCTATACATCTCTATCACTCCAATGAATAATACATATAAATAATAGTATAAGCTGTTTTGTAGTATTGACTTTTAACCTGAAACAGGTTAAAATATTGTTAAAATTTCAAAGGAGTGTTAGTATGAAAAAAATTTTTCCTTCTTGGTTCAAACTCTTATCCGCACTTTTTATATTTTTATCTTCATTTAGTGTTTCTAATTTAATATTTTCCGCAGCTTCTTCAATGAAACATGCAGGAGTTGAAATGTCGCATCTACTTTCTAAAGGTGGAAACAGTTTAGCTGAACATTATTATCGACTTCATGGTGAAATATATGCTTCACTTTCCTTAGCAATAGAAGGTTGTGCACTTTTAGTCTTTTGCATTGGTATAGTCACTACTTCTTGGCTTGTTTGTTCAGCAGTAATAACAATAAAAAAAGAAAAAGAATTTTTAAAAAAGAACATCCCGCACAATACATTGTTAAATAAAGGAGAACAAAATGAAAACCTTTATTAGACCTCTTATTATCTTATTTTTATTATTACTTTGTAGCTGCAGTTCACAAATCACCCATTCAAACGAAAGCACCTTATCAAATTCTCTGCAAACTCCAAAAGAAGATACTGTGGCTTATTTAGCCTCTTTGCTTCAGGGTCGTTGGGTCGTAAAAAACTCAGAATTTCCTATATATTTCGATTTTAATTCAGACGATGTAATCTCAAGTCGGCACGGTTCCTCTTTCGATGGAAGAAGTGGATATATAACAAAGGCAAATTCTTATGACAACATGATATATCATGTAACCATCTTTTATCCAGAATTAGTATTATTTGATGGAGAAGAAGTATTTCCCGAACTCCAAGAAGAGATGTTTATATATAGCGAGAACGACTATACTTCCTCTTTTATATGCACTTTTGAAGATGGCTCGTCATTTCTATACACAAGAGACACAGAAACTAACGACGAACCTCTCATACCTTCAATAGCAATAACCAGCAATAAGCTTTATACCGATTTTTCCATTGTAAAAGCAAGACTTGGTTATAATCTATTATCAGGTTGGAAAGAAACTGCTCAAAAGATTTTCTTTCTTAATAACTTAGAGAATACAGATTTTTATTTAAATACGTTAAGCAAGCACGAATATATTGGCATATCAGAAAATAAGGTAATAATTCATGCGGAAAATGGATTTAACGGAACAAAATTAAGAGTAAAAGATTTTTTACCTGATGATGCTTTATCAGTTCCCCCTGCAATATATCCATTAGATGAAATTTATACTGCCTTTTTATGGAAAATCAATAATGGATATTTAATAATTTATGTAATGCATATGAGCCCTAATATTAATTTTTATGATCAGCGTGTAATAAATATAGCGCATGTATCAGATTTGAAATATCTATCTTTCGTAGAACCTATCAATATAACATCTTCCGCTTTTCCTGAGGACTCTTCAACTCAACCACAACTTAATCCGGAAGCAATTCAAGCATTAACTGATTGCAGAGAATACTATCATGGAACATATGATGAACTTTGCTATGTTGACACTGTTGAATTTTCCGACGGTGAATATTATCACTATGTATATGATGAAGGAATCGGGATGGATTTCTATGTTAAGAGCACCGCGCCATACAGTGTTTATTGCAATGATACACTTGTTTGGGAAAATGGCAACGTTGGCCAATAGTAAAAATTTACATAATTCCCTTGCGCCAAAAGAGCCTATGCATGATGCATAGGCTCTTTTCAGACAAAAACCCCCGCATGCTTTTTGAGAAAGCATGCGGGGTCAAACTTTTTATTCTTCTGCAAGGAAGGCTTTGCGCTCTTCGATAATCTTCTGCTGAACGTTTGCCGGGGTCTCCTCATAACGTACAAACTCAAAAGTATATGAGCCTCTGCCCTGAGTCATTGAGCGAAGGTCGATAGCGTAAGAGCTCATCTCAGCCATCGGAACCTCAGCCTCAACCTCCTGCAGACCGCCACTGACGGAGTTCATTCCGAGAACACGACCGCGGCGCTTGTTTAAATCGCCGATAACGTCACCCATGTGGCTGTCCGGAATAGTTACTACAAGAGAACCTACCGGCTCAAGCAGGGTGGGTGCAGCGTTTGGCATTGCTTCCTTATAAGAGAGGATAGCAGCCATCTTAAACGCCATTTCGTTAGAGTCAACCGGATGGTATGAGCCGTCATAGAGTGTAGCTTTCAGGTTAACCATCGGATAGCCTGCGAGCGGACCTTTCAGGATGGCTTCCTGGATACCCTTCTCAACCGCCGGGTTAAAGTTCTTCGGAACCGCACCGCCAACAACTTCTACATTGAAGATAAGACCTTCCTGCTCTTCCTGCGGTTCGTAGCGAACCCATACGTCACCGAACTGACCGGAACCGCCGCTCTGCTTCTTATGACGTCCGTGAGCTTCAACCTTTTTCTTAATCTTCTCGCGGTATGCAACCTTTGCAGGTGTAAGCTCTGCTTCTACGCCAAAGCGGCTCTTGAGCTTGGAAACCAGAACGTCAAGATGCTGGTCACCGAGACCGGAGAGAATCATCTGCTTGGTTTCCGGATTATTTGCATGAGTAAATGACGGGTCTTCCTCGTTGAGTCTGTTAAGACCTACGCCGATTTTATCTTCCTGACCTTTGGTCTTGGGAGAGATAGCCATTGAATAGCAAGCTGCATCATACGGAATCTGCTTTAAGGATACAACCTTACGCGGGTCACACAGCGTATCGCCGGTTTTTACCTTATCCATCTTTCCGATAGCGCCAATATCACCACAGGAGAGAGACTTAACCTCGCTTGCTTTCTTGCCGCACATTGAGTACAAACGTCCGAGCTTCTCGGTCTCACCCGTGCGCGAATTTACAAGAGTTGTGTCGGACGTAATCTCACCGCTGAGAACCTTGACGAATGAGTATTTTCCATACTGATCGGAAACGGTTTTCCAAACGAATGCAGACGGAACACCGCCGGGGGAAACTACAAATTCTTCAACCTCACCCGCAGCGTTGGTAGCCTTGTGGTAGTTGCCTTCAATCGGGTTCGGGAACAGGTCAACAATATGGTCCATAAGCATAAGGCTTCCCAGGCAGTTTACGCCTGAGCCGCACAGTACCGGGAACAGACTCAAATCGTCCACACCCTGATGCAGACCCTTAATCATTTCCGCATAAGTGAAGTCATCACCCTCGAAGAAGCGGTTCATAAGCTCTTCGCTGGTTTCTGCGACAGCTTCCTTGAGCGCGTCGTTAAACTCGGTTATAACCGAAGCCTTGTCCTCAGGAACTTCAATCTCAACACGCTTTAAATTCTGCATCTCATATGCGCGTTTGTTGAGAACATCAATTATACCGGTTACCTTGCGGCTGTCATCCCAAATCGGAACAACGACAGGTGCAATCTTGTTACCGTATTTCTCACGCAATGCATCAAACGTTGCATTGTAATCAGAGTTATCCTCGTCAACCTTTGATATGTATATCATACGCGGCATATTACGTGCCTCGCAGTAATTCCATGCTTTTTCAAAACCGACTGTGATGCCGTCCTTAGCGGAGCAGACGAGTATAGCCGCATCAGCTGCGCGCAGTGCTTCCATAACCGCGCCGGAGAAATCAAATCCGCCCGGAGTATCAAGGATGTTAACCTTTATATTCTTATATTCAATCGGGGCAACCGCCGTGGAGATAGAAATATTTCGCTTGGTCTCTTCGGGATCATAGTCGCAAACGGTGTTACCGTCAGCATTCTTGCCGATACGGTCAATAACACCGGTCATATACAATAAACTTTCAGCAAGAGCAGTCTTGCCGCTGCCGCTGTGTCCCAGCAGACAGACATTTCTTATATTGGTTGCAGAATAGACGTTCATACGAGTTTTCTCTCCTTTTATAATCAATTGTACCCCTTCGGATACATTGGATGCTATATTGGTTATTATATAACAATGAAGACAAAAGCACAATAAAAATTTAAGTACATTTACACAAAATCAACAATTTTTGTAGGATGTTTCAAAATCATTTGGCAAATTGAACAAAAAACAGACTGTACATTCCAATCAAAAAACGTACAATCTGTTTCTATGCATATTTACTCAATTCTTTTTAAATATAAACACAAGTGCGGGGATGAGTGAGAGTGCGATGATTATTACAAGCCATGGGGTTTGCATCAATGCATTTATGATATTTCCGAACACTGCCGGAGAGAGGAATATGCAGAGTCCTGCGGCTGCGGAACAAAGCGCGGCGATGAGTACCGCGCCGGCGGCAAGATCCTTTATTATCCCTATGCTTATATTAAAGCCGGAGTCCACCGTATCGCACACTCGCTCAAGCGCAGTGTTTATAAGCTCTGCGGATATTACTGCGGCAAAGCAGAGGAAAAATATTGCCCAGTGCACGGAGTTTACCTTACCCAAGATGCCAAACAGCATTACATATACCGCCATAACAATATGTATGCGCATATTGCGCTCATGCTTTACCGTTCGAGCTATGCCGCTGCCAGCGGCTTTAAAGCTCGCGGTCAAAGATTTCATGCGTTTTTTCATAGTCCTACGCCTCCCGCTTAAGGCCCATTTCCTCAAGCACCTGTTCGGTTATGCCAAACTGGAGTTTTTCGTCTTCTTCGCCTCTTTCATGGTCATAGCCGAGAAGATGCAGAACCGAGTGGACTGCAAGAAACGCAAGCTCGCGCTCAATACTGTGCCCATACTCCTGCGCCTGAGCCTTCGCCCGCTCAAGGGATATTACCATATCGCCGAGCATATACAGACCGGTTTCCGGGTCTATTTCAAGCGGTGACGGATTTATCGGCTCGCCGGGGGTAAGCTCCTGCATAGGGAATGACAGCACGTCTGTCGGCTTGTCCAACTCGCGGTGCTCGCGGTTTAATTCGCGGATTCCCGCATCATCGGTTATCATTACATATATATCGCAGGCGGTTTCCACGCCCTGATGCGCAAGCGCTGCGCGTATAGCACTGTCAATCTGATTAATATGTGCATCCGTACATCCTATTTCTTCGGATACCGGGATTACTGATATATTGTGCTTATCCATATTCTACCTCCTTGCGCGGTTTTTGCGTTCCTGCTCATATTTATCATACGCTTTTATGATGCGCTGAACCAGAACATGACGCACGACGTCCTTATCACTGAGCACGCACTGCGCGACATCCTCGACGTTCTTGAGTACACGCATCGCCTCTTTAAGACCGGATGTTTTACCGTCCGGCAAGTCAATCTGCGTAATATCGCCGGTGATTACCGCCTTTGAGCCAAACCCCAGACGCGTCAGGAACATCTTCATCTGCTCCGGTGTTGTGTTCTGCGCTTCGTCAAGGATTATAAAAGAGTCATCAAGTGTGCGTCCGCGCATATATGCAAGCGGTGCGACCTCTATATTCCCGCGCTCAAGGTATTTCTGATATGTCTCAGGACCGAGCATATCGAAAAGTCCGTCATAAAGCGGGCGCAAATACGGGTCAACCTTACTCTGCAAATCCCCCGGCAGAAAGCCAAGCTTCTCACCCGCTTCAATCGCAGGACGCGTCAAAATTATGCGGTTTATCTGCTTATCGCGGAATGCCGCGACCGCGCAGGCAACGGCTAAATATGTTTTTCCTGTACCCGCAGGACCTACGCCTAAAGTTATCGTATTGTTTTGTATAGACTTTATATAATCCTTCTGGCCTATGGTTTTAGGTTTTATCGGCTTTCCCTTTACGGTTACGCAGATAACATCCCCCGCAAGCTGTTGGATTTTATCCTCGTTATTCTCCGCGACCAAATCCATAACATAGCGTATGTTCTGCTCGTTTATCGGTTCACCTCTTGAGGAAAGCGAGAGCAAACTTTCTATAACCCGCACCGCGCGGCTTACGTCCTCTTCACTTCCGCTCACCTTAAGCTCGGTATCGCGGTTTACTACTTTTACGCCCAGCTCGCGTTCCATAAGCGTTATATTCTCGTCAAAAGAGCCAAACACGCTTATTATCTGGTCGAGACGGTCAACATTGATGGTTTTCTCTGTCATAAGTTAAGTGCTCACTCACCTTTCGGTATCTTTTGTTCGACTCCGATTTCTTCCTCGCACTCGGCAGTCATGGTAACACGCGCAACATTTCCTTTAAACCCCGCCGTATATCTTCTGTCGAGCACTTTACCGTCCGGACCTAAATCCAAAACATTCTGGAGTCCGTCAGACAGATATTCAAGTGCGGTTTCGGGTGGGATATTCGCGCTCTCCGTAACATATTCTTTAAACTGCTCGGTCTCAAGCGCTATAGGCAGACGTATATCCCACGGCAAAGTCAAAACGGTTGTTTTTACTATTTTATCACATTTCTCATACGGAATTCTACTGTTTCCGTATAATTTTAATCTTCGTCCTGAAAAAACAAGTGTTTTCCTCTGACTTTCGCGTCCGGTATATGTTTTAAAATCGGTTTTCATGGGGAAAAGCGATGTAACTGTATACCATGTGCGGGCGCGCACCTGCGCTTTGGCGCGTGTTACTACGGTTGTTCCCGTACGCCCGGTCATGTAACTGCTTGCAAGAAGTTGCCCCTCTGTCACGGTATCGCCTTTTTGCACCTCTTGTGTTCCGGATTGAACCACTACCGAAGTTATTATGCCACCGCGCCTGGCAACTATGCTGCATGGCTCATCTTTTTCGCTTTCAATCTGTGGCGCGTCCACTCTTTTACGCACATGTACATCCGCATGGCTTCCGGTTATGTTTACTCCCACATAAATAAGCTCCGGCATTTTTATAAGTATCTCATTTTTAATATTCGATATATTTATATGAGGAACATAAGAGCCGATATAGACGCCGTTTTCTTTCAAGTATTTTTCAAGGGTTTCTTTTTCCTCACCACTGCAGCCGGATATATCTATCACCCATACAAATGAGGTAAGTACCCATGCTATTGCTGCAAACACTATAAATCCGGCAATGAGAATTCCACGTTTTTTGAATCTGACTGTAAAAAACGGAAGACCATACTTTGACACAATATGTAATTTACACATGGCTTTTTTCGCATACGGTCTGAGCTTGCGATAGTCTGCTACCTTGACTTTTATCTTTATTAAATCAGGTTCAACTCTCTCCATCCCCCAAAAGCTTATTTGATTTTGCGAGCACAAATTCAGAAAACGTTCTATATACGCACCGCGCACTTCTACAAGAACCCAGCCGAGGAAGAAATTCAAAATTCCAAGCATAACGTCTTTCTCCTATACGCGTATAAATTCAATAGTTTGTATGTCACCTGTAAGTTTAAGCTCGTTTGCTGTCATGGAACTGACCGCAAGCCGACTCCCGATTACACGCAAAATATTTTTCCCGGCATTAATCTTTATCTCCGTATCCGTATACTCGAGAATACCCTTGTGATTCTCAATAAAGAACTCCCGCGTACCGGTTATTTCAATATGCGTAACCCCGGCGACCGCCTCTGCCGGTATATCAAGTATTTCCGCCGCGCGCTCGAGAAACCCGATATTATTTTCCTTACCTGCCATATATCAATGCACCTCCGCACTTATTGTTTAAGCATATAAAAGTCTATGCCGGAATGCGCATAAATTGAACAAAAAAGTTCCGCCTGTTTTAAGCGGAACTTTTCCTTTCAAATTATTACAACCGGCTTTATCAGGTCGCTTGGCTTATCCTTCATAAGCATGAGCGCTTCTTCCACATGCCGAAATCCGTTAAATCTGTGTGTTATGAGTTTGGACGTATCAAGACGCCCGGATGTCATAAGTGCGGCAAGTTTTTCCATGCGTCGTCTTCCGCCCGGCATAAGACCTCCGGCAATGGTTTTATGCCCCATTCCGCAACCCCATTCGACTCGTGGAATCGGAACATTGTCCGCACCGCCCAGGTAATTAACATTTCCGATACAACCGCCCGGTTTTAACATTTTAACCGCTTGAGCAAATGTACTCTCATCTCCTCCGGCTATTACTACGCGATCAACTCCGGCACCTTTGGTTTTTTCCATTATCTGCTCTACGATATCTCCGTCTTTATAGTTTATCGTATCGGTAGCACCGTATTCGAGCGCAGTCTTGACACATACCGGGCGCGAACCCACCGCATAAAGCCTTGCTGCACCGCGAAGAGCCGCAGCTGCGACGGACATAAGTCCGACCGGTCCTATTCCTATAACGCATACATCGTCGCCAAACTGTACATCTGCAAGCTCAACGCCGTGGAACCCGGTCGGAACCATGTCGCTGAGCATCACCGCAGAAGCAACATCCATACCCTCCGGAAGGCATGCCAAATTTCCGTCCGCCTCATTTACGTGAAAGAATTCACCGAAAACACCGTCTTTGAAATTGGAGAACTTCCATCCCGCCAGCATACCGCCCGAATGCATCGAATACCCTGCCTGCGCCTCGCGGGACATCCAGTCCGGTGTTATTGCAGGAACCAGCACCTTATCTCCGGGTTTAAAGTCGCGTACAAGGGATCCGACTTCCACAACTTCTCCTACAGCTTCATGTCCCAAAATCATGTCACTCCGCTCACCAAGTGCACCTTCCCAGACGGTGTGTATATCCGAGCTGCATGGCGAAACCGCAATAGGTTTTATAATCGCATCGAGCTCTCCGCATACCGGACGCTCCTTTTCAATCCACGATACTTTACCTATCGCCTTCATTGCAAAACCTTTCATTGAGCACCTCTCCAATAAAAATTTAAGATGGATATCTTTTATAATACCCATCTTAATACAAGTTATGCAAAATATGCCGCAAGTAATTAAACTCCAGCTTTTCAGATTACAGACTGCGCCTGTACTGTTCAGGGGTCTGTCCGCTCTCCTTTTTAAACGTACGCACAAAATTACTTACATCTCCAAACCCGCATTTGGTACTTATCTCAGAAACCGTAAGTTCAGTAGAAAACAAAAGCTCCTTTGCACACGATATGCGCGAGAGCATCATATACTGCTTTGGTGAATACCCTGTCCACTCCTTAAATGCGTGGGATAAATAGTACGGGCTTAAGAACATCTCTTTTGCAATATCAGCTATTGAACAGTCCTCTGCAAAATGCTCGTCAAGATACTGTTGAACTTGATAAATTGCAGAGCTGACACCTTTTTTCGGTTGCGGAAACTGCTCCGGGTGCAGGCGATATGTCATTATCATAAGCTGCATAAGCTGCGCTGCCAGCATCTCATTTCTAAACGGCTCTTCAGTGTTTGAATTATTGTGCATTTCTTCAAATAACCGCGCAACCCTGTCTGCATCCGCACTCATATCAAACACATGGCAAAAATTCTTTGCGCGGCTTACAAATACCGAGCGAAGCTTGGGGTCGGGTATCATTCGGTTTAACTGCTCAGGCGAAAGCTCTATGTAATAGCGCAGATACTTGCCTTCATCCTCAAGTACCTCAATGCTGTGCTCTTCCATACGGCTTATAAGCATAAGACAATTTGGGCGCGCAATATATTCATGCTCACCCACCAAAAGCTTAACCGCACCACCCTTTACATACAGTATCTGATGCGCATTGTGAAAATGCCTTATAAACTGCATCTGCCGATTTGCAAAAACACAAGCCGGACCTCCCGATGTAACGCTCATTTCCAACACCCTCATTCCATAACACAGCAAATTTTACATATAACATGGCAATTTAATATGACACTTGACTTAAAATCTGTGATACAATACAATGCAGAGCTTTTGAGGGCTCTGTATAATTTTGTCTTTTTTTAATTATATACTATCCCGGCAAATAATACAAGGACGTGAAAAGATGAAACACGAGCGTTTTAAATTTCAAACTTTAGATGATGTAAAACAAAAAATACATGAACTCCAGGTCAGCCTTCCTCTTTCAGCTGACTTGAGTATACTCTCAACTCCTGTCAGCGTCGGAGCTCATACCATTCCCAACCGTCTGGCTATCCAGCCGATGGAGGGGTGTGACTCTGACGTTGGCGGAACTCCAAGCGAGCTGACAATCCGCAGATACGAGCGCTTTGCTGAAAGCGGCGCAGGTCTTATCTGGGCGGAGGCCGCAGCTATAGTTGAGGAGGGTCGCGCAAATCCGCGCCAGCTGATGATAACCGAGAAAAATCTTTCCGATTATCAGCGCATGGTGGATATGATTAAAACCCGCAGCATGGAGCGTCACGGCTATGCGCCGAAAATCTTCCTACAGCTTACACATTCGGGGCGTTATTCCAAGCCTGAAGGCAAGCCGGCTCCGATGATAGCTTATAATAACCATCCGATACTTGAGGCAGAAACACCGATTTCTTCCGACCGCATAGTTACGGATGATTACCTGCGCAATTTGATTGAACAATACGGCGTAGCCGCTCGTCTTGCAGAGCAAGCAGGATTTGACGGTGTTGACATCAAGGCGTGCCATCGTTATCTGGTATGCGAATTCTTAAGCGCCTTTACCCGCCCGGGTGATTTCGGCGGTTCTTTCGAAAACCGTACGCGACTGTTGCGCGAAGCTATCGCGAGTGCACGTGCATCAGTTTCCTCAAATACTTTGGTAACCACACGCATGAATCTGTATGACGGCTATGCCCATCCTTACGGATGGGGTGTAAGCCCGAACGGCGGATGCGAGCCGGACACCTCCGAACCTATTGAGCTTGTACGCCGTTTCTACAATGAATACGGTATGCGTATTATAGATTTCACTCTCGGAAACCCGTACAACAATCCGCATGTCAACCGTCCGTATGATATGGGCGGCTATGAAGCACCTGAGCATCCGCTCGAGGGTGTAAGCCGTGCCTGCAATGTTATTTCCGAAGTTAAAAAGGCAATCCCCGACATGACGGTTGTTTCATCCGTATACTCATATCTGCGCCAGTTCTCCCCATATCAGGCAGCGGGTATGATTACCGAAGGTCATGCAGACCTCGCGGGTTACGGCCGTATGGCATTTGCATATCCGCAGTTCGCTGCCGATATTCTCAAAAATGGTGAGATGAACCCGAAAAACTGCTGCATAGCCTGCAGTAAATGTACCGAGCTTATGCGTGCAGGGTCTGTCACCGGTTGTGTAATTAAAGACCCGAGCGTATATCTGCCACTTTATCAGAAATACGTTCAGCACAAAGGAGAATAGATAAATGACCAACAAAATAGCTGCTGTTACTGGCTCACGCCGCGGCATAGGCTTTGCAATAGCAAAGGCCCTCTGCAACGCGGGTTATACGGTAATTATCTCCGGCACCGCAGATGAGGCTTCGTCTGCCGACGCAATAGCTGAGTTGCGCGCAACCGGCGCCGAAGTGCATTACCACCAGATGAATATAGCTTCCGCAGATGCACGTGTTGCATTATTTAAAGAAATTGACAGTAAATTCGGTCGTTTGGATGTCCTTGTAAACAACGCGGGTATGGCTCCGCGTGTTCGTATGGACATTTTAGAGACCACTGCAGAAAGCTTTGAAGAAGTTCTTTCTGTCAACTTAGAGGGTACGTTTTTCATGTGTCAGCATGCAGCAAATCTGATGCTTGACATGCAAAAGCGCGGACTTGAAGATTACACTCCGCGCATTGTAAACGTTGCCTCGATTTCCTCTTATACCTCCTCGGTAAACCGTGGCGAATATTGCATTTCAAAAGCCGGAATTTCCATGGTGACGCAGCTTTTTGCCGACCGCTTAGCTGCTTGCGGCATCCCGGTTTTTGAAGTGCGGCCCGGTATAATCGAAACAGATATGACCTCGGGAGTACGCGACAAATACGAGAAAATGATTGCTGACGGTCTGACCCCCATTCCGAGAATGGGTCAGCCGGAGGACGTTGCAAAATGCGTACTCAGCGCGGTAAGCGGTAATTTGGACTTTGCAACAGGTCAGGTACTCAACGCTGACGGTGGCTTCCATATCCGCAGAATGTAATTAAGTTAACAGACGCACCGCATTTTTGCGCTGCGTCTGTTTTTCAAAATAAAAAGGAGGGTTCCCTTTATGGAGCATTTTGAAATAAAAGTAAACGATATTGAAATTCCCGCTGTGCGTACAAGCGCAGTAATAGTTGGCTCGGGTGCAGCAGGATGGTCATGCGCTGACTGGCTTTCCGATTTCGGCATAGAGGATATTCTGCTCATATCCGAGGGAATAAACTCGGGTGCATCGAGAAACACCGGAAGTGATAAGCAGACTTATCACAAGCTTTCAATGACATCTGACGAACCGGATTCGGTAATGGAGCTTGCTCGCGATTTATATGCCTGCGGCGGTATAGACGGTGATTTAGTACTTACAATGGCGGCAAATTCCGCGCGTTGTTTTCACCGCTTAGTAAATCTCGGAATACCGTTTCCCGAAAACTGCTTTGGTGAGCATGTCGGCTACCGAACCGACCATGACACTAAGCGCCGCGCAACCTCGGTAGGTCCTCTGACATCTAAATTCATGACTGAGGCTTTAGAGGCATATGCTACTGAAAGTAAAATTCCGGCACTTGATAAACTCACCGCCTTTGAGCTTATATGTCAAAATGGTCGCGCGGTGGGACTTTTGTGTATACACAAAGATTTGACCTACACCCGCTCGCGCGGTCTCTTTGCAATTTTCGCACCGCATATTGTCCTCGCGACCGGCGGTGCAGCACTTTGCTATGAAAAATCAGTTTTTCCTGAAAGTCAAACCGGCATGACCGGAATAACCTTAAAAGCCGGGGTTCGTCACGCAAATTTAAATCATTGGCAATACGGACTTGCATCCACAACCTTCCGTTGGAACGTAAGCGGTACATATCAGCAAGTGCTGCCACGGTACATTTCCGTAGATGAAGACGGCAACGAATATGAATTTTTAAATGACTATTACGATACCCCTGCCAAAGCTCTCGACGCGGTCTTCCGCAAGGGCTACGAATGGCCGTTTGACCCCAACAAGACAGACGGCTCATCCCGTATTGACATGCTGGTTCACGAGCAGATAAGCGGATTGGGACGTCGTGTATTTATGGATTTCCGCACCGATCCGACAGGTCTTGCAAACGGCTTTGACGAGTTATCCGAAGATGTTCGCTCATATCTTGAACGCTCAGGTGCGCTTATAGAAAAACCTATTGAGCGCCTTAAACTGATGAATCCGGATGCAATCGAGCTCTACCGCTCACACGGTATTGATATAACAAGTGAGCCGCTTGAAATCGCCGTATGTGCCCAGCACATGAACGGCGGTGCAGATGTGGACATTGATTGGCAAACTAACATCCCCGGGTTGTATGTGATAGGTGAGGCCGCGGGAACTTACGGTCCGCGCCGTCCGGGTGGCAGTGCACTGTCCGCCGGGCAGATTGGCGCTCTGCGTGCCGCAGACCATGTTGCGCGCTCCATCCGCCGTGGCACATTGCCCGAAAAGGACGCAGAAATTCCAATGGCAGAGGCGGCAGAAATCGCTTTGGAGCTTTTAAATACCGCACTTGAGAACAAAGACGGTGTATCGGTTTCCGAATATCTTCTCAATACGCGCCGTCAGATGACCTCCTATGCCGCGCATATACGCGAGCTTGAATATTTAGATGTCCTCGCTGACGATTGTGCGCGTGGCGCAGACGAGATAGTTACAAGCGTATCTCTCTCATCTCCAGAGGAGCTTTGCGATCTCGTAAAGGCGCGTGACACTTTGATAACCCAGTATGCAGTTGTTCATGCAATCAAAGCCGCATCCACTTGCGGAAGCTACGGCGGAGCGCTTTTGCGCGACGGTGAAAATACTATCCCTGCCGACGCATCATGGGATAATTACAAGCTTATAACCTATTTTGAGGACGGCGATTTTATCTCCAAAGCTGAAAAGCTATCCCCCATTCCGCAACCGGACAACTGGTTTGAAAATGTATGGCGCGAGTACCGCAACAGGAAATAAAATGCGCAACTCATAACCGCATGCGTGTATTGACGCATGGAGCTAAATGGAATATAATAATACCTGTGGCAAATTATGCCGCAGGTATTATTTTTACAAGACTTTAAAGCCGCCCGACATGGCGGCGGAACGGATGGTATATCATGCCGATTACTGAAAAATGCATTGTATTTAAAAATCAAAAATTATCCGAAACTCAATTTGACTTAACCGTAGCAGCGCCTGAAATCGCAGCGCAGGCCAAACCGGGTCAGTTTGTAACCGTCAGTTGCGGCAAGGAGTTTACTCTGCGCCGCCCGATAAGCATATGCGACATCAACGGTGACATGCTCAGATTGGTCTTTGAAATCAGAGGTGACGGTACGCGAAAGCTCGCAGAAGCCGTCCCCGGCGATACGCTTGACATTTTAGGTCCGCTCGGAAACGGTGTCTTCCAGATTGATGACTTTGACGAGCCTGTGCTCTTAGTCGGTGGCGGTATCGGTGCACCGCCCATGCTCTACGCAGCTCATAAATTAAATAAATCCCATGCGGTTTTAGGTTTTCAAAACGCTTCAAAGGCTATTTTGTACGATGAGTTCTCATCAATATGCGAGCTTGTGCAGATAGCCACGGATGACGGCTCTCTCGGTGCTCACGGAACCGTCGCAGGTCCAATTTCGCTTCTTCTTGAGAAATATTCATATTCAAAAATATTTGCGTGCGGACCACGCCCGATGCTTAAAGCTGTGGCTGAGCTTGCAAAGGAGCACGGTATCCCCTGCTTTGTTTCTATGGAAGAGAGAATGGGTTGCGGCGTTGGTGCATGCCTGGTTTGCGCCTGCAAAACGCATGACAAAGAGAGCGGCGAGGAGCATTATGACCATGTATGCTCCAACGGTCCGGTATTCCCGGCTGAAAAAATAGTTTGGTAAGAGAGGTATCTGATATGTTAACTCCCGATTTATCCGTAAATCTCGCGGGCGTAACTCTGAAAAACCCGATAGTAACCGCTTCGGGAACCTTTGGTTTCGGTCGCGAATACAATAATTTTTATGACCTTTCAAATCTCGGCGCGATATGCGTAAAAGGTCTTACTCTGAAGCCGCGCCTTGGAAATCCCCCACCGCGTATAGCTGAAACTCCATCAGGAATACTAAATTCCGTGGGACTTCAGAATCCGGGAATTGATGCTTTCATCGCAGACGAGCTTCCATTTCTGCGCAAGTTTGATACAAAAATAATTGCAAACATTTCAGGTAATACTTTAGAGGATTATCTGGAAATTACCGAGCGCGCGAGTGACGCGGATGTTGATATGCTTGAGCTTAATATCTCCTGTCCGAATGTCAAAGCTGGTGGCATGGCTTTCGGCACATCCTGCGAGTCGGTTTCAAACCTGGTCTCTCAGGTGCGCAAGGTATGCAAAAAGCCTCTTATAGTTAAGCTCTCCCCTAACGTAACAGATATTGCAGAAATCGCACGCTCAGCCGAAGCGGCAGGTGCAGATGTGCTTTCTCTTATAAACACACTGCTTGGAATGCGCATTGACGTGCGCACCCGCCGCCCGATACTAAAAAACAACATGGGCGGAATGTCGGGTCCGGCGGTTTTGCCGATTGCGGTGCGAATGATATGGCAGGTATCGCAAGCGGTAAACCTTCCCATTCTCGGTATGGGCGGTGTTTCGCGTGGCGTCGATGCAGCTGAGTTAATGCTCGCCGGCGCAAGCGCGGTAGCGGTTGGAACCGCATGCTTTAGCGATCCTATGGCGCCGGTACGTGTGCGTGATGAGCTTTCAGACTATCTTGCGCAAAATCGCATAAGCCGCGTAAGCGAGCTTACCGGAGCGGTTATCCCCAACTAATGAATAAAAGGATGATTGTTAGTTGACAACTCTTTATATAATTCGTCACGCGGAGGCGGATGGAAATGTCTACCGCAGAATCCACGGTCAGTACGACGGTTTTGTAACACCGCGCGGATATAAGCAAATCCAATACCTGGCGCAGCGTTTTTCAGATAAAAAAATTGATGCGGTTTATTCAAGCGACCTATTCCGCACGATGGAAACCGCACGCGCGATAAGTGAGCCGCATAATCTCGAAATAATCCCGCGGCGTGGTCTGCGTGAAATAGCCTTTGGGGCGTGGGAGGATTTACCGTGGGGCGAAGTTATTGTAAACCACGCGGAGGAATATGCAGTTTGGGAAAAGAAGCCTCATGAATTTCATCTCCCCAGCGGCGAATCGTATATTGAGCTATACACCCGTGCAAAAGCCGTGCTTGACGATATTGCAGCGTCTCACCGCGGTGAGACTGTAGCTGTCATAACACACGGAACCGTTATCCGCTCGCTTGTTTGTATGCTCACTCACGGATCAATGGATGAGGTCTGCAACGTATCCTGGTGTGACAATACATCCGTTTTAAAAATAAACGTTGATGATAATTTTAGTTATCAAATAGAATATTCGGGTGACAATTCGCATTTAAACGAGCTTTCCACGTTAGGGCGGCAGCGCTGGTGGAAGGATGACGAAGACCCGAAATTTAACAATCTACACTTTGTTTCCGCCGAGTTCCCGCAAGACTTGGACAAGGCAGACAACTTTTACCGCGATGCATGGATGTCTGTCTTTAACGACGATACGTATGACTCAGCATATACGCGCTCCCGCCTTCAAAAAGCGAAAAAATCCCATCCGCAGGCGGTTGTTTTTGCCTGCCGCGGTGAAAACGATGTGGTCGGCATGGTCGCGCTTGACACTAAAACCCAGCTTCTTCCGCACAGCGGGCATATAATGCTCTTATATTTAAACGAAGACTGCCGCGGTGCTGAGTTTGGCGCTCAGCTTTTAGGACATGCTATAAGTATTTACCGCTCTTTAGGCAGGCGCTATGTAACCGTACGTGCGGCTGCGTGCAACAAACGCGCGCTTAAGTTTTATGACAAATACGCATTTGAACAATTCGGAGCCGAGCAAGGCGTAAATTCCCTGCAGCTCCTTCTTCGTAAATCCATTGACGGAACTCGCGCAAACATAGACTGGAAATGAGGCTTTAAGCAATGTCAGAAAAGAAAACATCTATTTTCCTTAAAGGTGCCATGATTTTGGCGGTATCTAATATCCTTATAAAAGTCATCGGTGCTATTTTTAAAATCCCGCTCACTCGCATAGTCGGCGACTATGCGATGGGTCTTTACAACACGGCTTATAACTACTATACCATATTGCTCACGATTGCGACTGCAGGTCTGCCGATAGCAATATCGAAAATGATTTCCGAAAGCCGCGCGCTAAACCGTTATTCCCTCGCGCGCAGAATATTTAAGATGGCACTTCTTACATGTGCATGTCTGGGAGCTTTCGGAACGTTTATAATGCTTGCAGGACCTACGGTTCTTGAGAGATCATTTCCGAATGTATACCTGGTTTTATTCAATAATCCGGATACGATTGTAAGCATCTGGACATTGGCACCCGCGGTTCTCTTCATCGCCGTAACCGCTGCGTTTCGAGGTTATTTCCAGGGGCACGGTGATATGCTTCCGACCGCACTTTCACAGCTTACCGAGGCACTGTGCCGTCTGTTTGTAGGCCTTGCTTTTGCAATAGCATTCATAAGCATGGGTCTTGAAAAGAAATTTGTTGCCGCGGGCGCTATATGCGGAATTACCACGGGCACTTTACTCGCCGCTGTTTTACTATTATCTATTTACTTATACCGCAAAAAGAAAAACTACATACAGGAAAACCTTTCGAATGACGCCTCATCAGAAAGCAAAGGAACGATTTTCAAAAACCTTATGTCCATCGCGGTTCCGGTAACGGTAGGCGCGCTGGTAATTAACCTTACTAACTTTATTGACACAATTATGATTTCCTCGCGTCTTTCTGCCATCGGAATTTACTCCATGGAGCGCGTAACCGAGCTTTTCGGAATATATTCAAGCTACGCGGTTTCACTCTTTAATCTTGTCCCGAACGTACTTATTTCAATAAACGCAAGCATTACCCCGGTCGTCGCAGCTGCATATGCGTGCAACGATACGGACGAGCTTCACAAAGTTCTCACCTCGGCTCTGCGCCTGGTAATAATTATTTCCGCACCGGCGGCAATAGGAATTTCAGTCCTCTCCCATCCGATTCTCAGTTTACTTTTCGGTGCGGGAGAGAGCGCAGAAATCGCGGCAGGCGCACTTTCAATCCTTGCAATAGGCTCGATGTTTTTGTGCATTTCATCTCTTATCTCCACGGTACTGCAGTCACTCGGCAAAGCTAACATCCCGGTTATCACGATGCTTGCAGGTGCGGTTATAAAGCTTATTGCAAACTACGTACTTATAGCAATTCCGGGAATTGAGCTTAAGGGTGCTGCAATCGGCTCGGTTTTATGCTATGTGGTCATCACCGCTCTTAACATGCTTTACTTATCCAGATTTATTTCCTTCCGCCCGAGCTTTACGCAGACATATTTAAAACCGCTTCTTTCAACTGCGGTTATGGGTGTTGTTTGTTGGGCGGCATATCACTTTACAGCCCCGATAATCGGGCTTACCCCCGCACTTGGTATATCGATAATCCTCGCGGCGGGTGTATACTTTGTTCTTCTTATAAAGACCGGCGGAATAACCGCTGAGGACGCGCTCTTACTGCCCAAGGGCGAGAAGATTGCCGCACTACTCAGCCGCACTAAAAAATAGCATACAAAAAGAACTGCAACGCATGTGTTGCAGTTCTTTTTTATTATTAGCTAAACAGATGAAGTATATCCGTATCATAAAAGGCTGCTATTGTATTTAACCAACCCTCACCATCTATTTTCAAGACGTAGTATGAATATTCCTTTCCGGGCACATACCGTATTGGAGTGGTCAGCACATAATCGCGAATTTTAGCTTTCTTATTTGCATCGGAAATACGCGGTGCATTCGCAAAGTCCGAAATCTTAGGTCTTATATACGATGAGACCGTAACCGTATCCACCATTTTTCCGCTTGCCGCTTCAAGGGCTATCTTCTCCTTATCTTCGGTAAGGCGTTCCCACTCCTCAGCGGTAAGGCAGGTTAAATCACCCTTTTTCTCATCAAAAATGTCATCGGCATATCCGTGCTCGATGAGCCATTTTACAGAGCGCGTGAAGTTTGCATTTATATGCTGATTAATAGAATAAATGCTATGCCTGTCTTCTTCATGCTCCTCGTCCCTGGTGTATTCAAGTCCTACATTCGCATACCAGCTTGAGTGGTTACGAATCTCGGTGTATTCAAGTTCAAGCAAGTCTTCTTTCAGGCATGCGACAAACTCTTGGATTCCCGCTTCATCAATATACTCTTCGCCGTTGCGATAAATCTGGACATTGTAAATCTTTCCTATATCCTCAGAAAAAATTTCCATGGTTTTGCGCTTGTACTCATGCGATTTATACAGCTCATCAAGCACACGGCACATCATTTCCTCGCTCACGTAATAGCGGCGCCAAACCGTGCTTCCGTTTGAAATCTTGTAACTGAAGTACAGGGCTTCGCTGCGATTTTCGTCGTAGGTTTTTATTGTGTAAATATTTTCGTCCTGCACGAGCTCTTTGTGGACACCGAGCGCATATTTTATTATCTCACTGTTTTCCACATATGCAGTGTCGTTTAAAAATGCACGTGAATCGCAAACGAATACGCTCTCTACATTCTCTGGCTCCGGCACGCGCGTCTCAAACCCCCAAAAACCTGTAAACGCGAAGATTGAGATAAAGGCGGTAAACGCCGCAAGGAATACAAGATAGCCTTTATATGCCCGCCAGATACGCAGGCTTTTTTTCAAAAGCATTTCGGATGCAAAGTACAGCACTGCACTTACGACAAGGGTTATAATGATTGCAAAGCAAGAATTATCCTCAAGCGTATATCCGTACAACGCGAATGCACCCAGCGAACCTATCGCGGTAATTAAATACTTATATATTGGATTTAAGCATTTATACGCGGCTACATCCTCAGCGGTTTCAAGATGTCTCTTTTTATAGAGAAGATATGCGGCAAAATACAACACGCCGGCGGAAATAAGCATAATTACAAGCTTTAACCAATCAAACGGAAATTTTAAATCCGATGTATACGCAACACGGTTTGCAAGACCTAAAACATATGCTATAAAATTCCATTCAGTCGCCGCGGTGATAAGCGCATTTGTTTCATAATAACCGTAAAGGAACACGCTTGCAAGCGAGGATATGCTTCCCATGAAAATCAGCGCTATACTGTGTATCAGTGCGTTTATTCCTATCATCGCAAAGCTGTTGCCGCTGAGAAACGCTGCAAGGCTTGCAGTGGAAAACATAAGAATTATTGAGAGCACGTTAAGTCCGGTCCAGATAAGGCATGACGCTACATCAAAGAATGCACCGTATGCTGAAAGCGACATAAGTGCCAAAACCGCACCGTTTAATATTATAGGTGCAATCATAAGAGTCAATGCAGCTAAAACGGTTGAAATGTAATTTCCGCGCCGTGACACGGGCAGGCTGTGCACGAAGATTGAGTTCTTTTTAGAATGTACAAATCTGTACACCAACAAAGCGACTACAGTGGGAACCGCAAAGGAAATCACGAGCGGACCGAACAGGTATATATCGTCTAAAATAAATGCGCCATGCTCCGCCATTGTCCTGCGGTATGTATCCGGGTTTATGGTGAACAGAACGGGGATCACGGTCAGCATAAAGAGCATTATCGCATAAAACACCGCACCCCATATGTATCTGCGCACAGTGGCTTTATAAATTCCTCGGTTAAATAAGGATGTTCTTGAAGTCATAACCCAAACCTCCCAACTCATAGATGAAAACTTCCTCAAGCGTCAAGCTGACTCTTTCGCAAAGTATAGGCGCAAGAGAGGACATTTGTCTGTCCGTCACCTCCGCGTCTCCGCGCGCTATAACGCTCCAT
>JAZTXE010000071.1:0-11690 GCA_045636205.1 Eubacteriales bacterium | reverse complement strand
GAAGGCCACCGTCAATAAGGGCTTTTCCGAGCGGAACTGCGTCCTCAACATTGTCAATCTTGACAACCGGGACAACACCGTATGCGCCGATTTGTTTTAAAATGTCATTCATTTGGGGTACCTCCTCAGTATAAAATTTTTTATTTAGTCCCATATGAATTTTCAAAAAATTTCAACATAATAAGGATACCACGTAACGGAAAAAAATGCAAGAATAAAACATGACGAATTCGCCTTAAAATCAGGGGAATTTACAGTAAAAAGAGACAAAAATTAAAAAAGTAAAATAGGTCAATTTTAAAAGGGAAATTGCACATTGTTAACCGATTTGTAATATTTTAGGTCTTGTGAAATTTGTCGACATCTGTTATCCTTTTATAAGTGTAGATTTTTAGTTGCAGTGTATGTCGGAGGTTGTTATGGCAAGACAGGACATTCAAGAGTGGGAATATGAGGAAGAGGAAAGATACCAGAAAGCACAACTGCGTAAGAAAAAGAGAAAGAGAAAAAAGAAAATAAAGCGCGTTATGTTTTTCATAATGCTTATTCTTTTTGCGGGAATAGGCAGTGCATGCTTTTATATAAGCCATCTGCTCAATTCGGTTGACAGGGTAGAGTTTAATGACAGCCACGAAAATCTCGGAATAGATACGTCGATAATAAAGAGTAAGCAGATAGTAAATATTGCGCTCTTTGGTATTGATTCGAGAAATGATGACGGAACCGGACTGTCCGATGCAATAATGGTGGCAAGTGTTGATTGCAAACACAATAAAGTTAAACTGACCTCAATCATGCGCGACAGTCATGTGGAAATTGAGGGATACAGAACGCATAAGATAAACAGTGCGTACAGCCTTGGAGGAGCGGAGCTTGCGATTAAGACGCTCAATCAGAACTTCGGGCTTAATATCACCGATTATGTAACGGTTAACTTTTATCAACTTGCAGATGTAATTGATGCACTCGGCGGGATTGAAGTTGACGTGAGTGATGCGGTCAGAAAGAATGCAAACAAGTATATTAAAGAGGTAGCGGATGCTAAAGGATTAAAGGCGCAGACGATAAAGAAATCAGGACTCCAGACTTTAACCGGAGCGCAGGCGGTAGGATATGCACGTGTCCGATACGTCGGAAATGCAGATTTTGAACGTACTGAGCGCCAAAGAGAAGTTTTGCAGAAATTGTTTGATAAGGTTATGGCAACGAGTCCTATTAAATATCCGTCGCTTTTAAGTGAACTTTTGCCGATGGTTGAAACCTCTCTTTCGAATAAGGAGATTCTCTCTCTCGGAACCAACTTGCTTTTGGGTGGAACTCCTGAGTTTGAGCAGGCGAGATTTCCGATAGACGGTGAGTACAGGTCAAACGGTTCAAATCTTGTCTACGATTTGGATGCGGCGGCAGAAAAACTGCATGCATTTATTTATGACGATGAAGATTTTTATGCGACTGAGGCAAAAGACACAGAAACCGATTCTGAAGATTAAAGTTAATCGCCGAAGACTAAGAATGAGTCTTCGGCGATTTTTATGTTTTGGTAAAAAAAAAATCTTGAAAGTATATCCAAAATGCACTATAATATAATTAGCCTTTATTAAATCATAGTTTAAATATGATGAATGAAGAAGAAAATAAACAAATGGGGTGAAGTGCTTGTATCGCATAGTTGAAAAGAGAGTTTTAAATCCGCAGGTAAAGCTTATTACGGTTGAGGCAGCGGAGATTGCACGCAAGGCACTGCCGGGGCAGTTTATCATGCTCCGCGTATGTGAAGAGGGGGAACGTATCCCACTTACTATTGCAGACTATGACCGCGAGGCGGGAACCGTTACAATTATCTTCCAGGAAGTCGGAAAAACGACTAAGATGCTCGGAATGTTAAATGAAGGGGACAGTATCCTTGATTTTGTTGGTCCGCTCGGAAATCCCTCGCATCTTGACGGAATGAAGCGTGTGTGTGTTATCGGCGGCGGCCTTGGTTGCGCTATTGCATATCCGCAGGCTAAATACCTGCACCAGCACGGAACGCAGGTTGATATAATTGCAGGCTTTAGAAATAAAGAGCTTATTTTCCTTGAGGAAGAGATGAAAGCAAGCTCGGGTAATCTCTATATCATGACGGATGACGGTTCAAACGGAAATAAGGGTTTGGTTACCGATCAGCTAAAGGCATTGCTTGACAGCGGTATAGAGTATGACATGGTTATAGCAATCGGTCCGCTTGTTATGATGAAGTTTGTTTCTCTTACAACAAAGCCGTATAATGTTAAAACTGTTGTAAGCATGAACTCGACGATGATTGACGGTACGGGAATGTGCGGCGGATGCCGCCTGACCGTAGGCGGTGAGACAAAATTTGCCTGCGTTGACGGTCCTGAGTTTGACGGCCATCTGGTTGATTTTGATGAGTCAATTCGCCGCAGCGCAATGTATAAAAAAGAAGAAACGGAAAAGCTTCATGAGCATGAATGCCGTTTGCAAAGGAGTGTGCCGAATGCCTAATATGTCTCCGACTCGTGTTCCAATGCCGGAGCAGGAGCCTAATATAAGAAATAAAAACTTTGAAGAAGTAGCGATTGGTTATACTGAGGAACTTGCCATTGAGGAGGCTAACCGCTGCATAAACTGTAAGCACCGTCCGTGCGTAAACGGATGCCCGGTGAATGTTGCCATTCCGGATTTTATAGCACGTATCCGTGAGGGCGATTTTGCAGGGGCTTATGCAACGATAAAAGAGTCGAATGCTCTTCCGGCGGTTTGCGGTCGCGTATGTCCGCAGGAGTCGCAGTGTGAGAGCTTGTGTGTTCGCGGAATAAAAACCGAGCCGGTTGCAATCGGACGTTTGGAGCGTTTTGTCGCTGACTGGGCAATGAAGAATATGGATGCAACACCTGAAGTCCCGGCATCAAACGGTCATAAGGTTGCAATAGTCGGAGCGGGTCCGAGCGGTCTTACCTGTGCGGGCGATTTGGCGCGCAAGGGATATGAAGTGACGATTTTTGAGGCATTTCACAAGCCGGGTGGAGTTCTTGTTTATGGAATTCCTGAGTTCCGTTTGCCCAAGGCGATTGTTTCTAAGGAAATTGAGCAGCTTAAGAAAATGGGCGTAAAGATTGAGACAAACTACGTTGTTGGACGCACACGCACGGTTGATGAGCTGTTTGAAGACGGTTTTGAAGCCATATTCGTTGGATCAGGCGCGGGTCTTCCGTCCTTTATGAATATACCGGGTGAAAACTTAAACGGAGTATATTCGGCAAACGAGTATCTTACTCGCATAAACCTTATGAAGGCATATGACTCAAATTACGATACGCCGATGAAAAGATATGCTAATGTAGCAGTTATCGGCGGCGGAAATGTAGCAATGGATGCGGCGCGCAGTGCAAAACGTATGGGCGCTGAGAATGTTTATATAGTATATCGAAGAGGCGAGAAGGAGCTTCCGGCGCGTTTGGAGGAAATTCATCACGCGAAGGAAGAGGGAATTGAATTTAAATTCCTGACTGCTCCGCTTGAAGTTCTTGGAACCGAGGATGGTTGGGTTCGCGGACTCAAGTGCATAGAAATGGAATTGGGTGAGCCGGATCAGTCCGGTCGCCGCCGTCCGGTTATGATTGAAGGTAGTGAGCACGATTTGGATGTTGACTGCGTAATCGTATCTATCGGCACTTCTCCGAATCCGCTTATCCGCACTACCACGCCCGGACTTGATACCAACAAGTGGGGATGCATCGTGGTTGAGGATGAGAAAAACGGAAAGACCAGCAAGGAAGGCGTTTATGCGGGCGGTGACGCGGTTACCGGTGCTGCGACGGTTATTCTCGCTATGGGTGCAGGTAAAGGCGCGGCAGAAGCTATTGACGATTACATTAAAAACAAATAAAGTCTATAAAAAGCGGCTCAATGAAAATGAGCCGCTTTGACATTGGTTTATAAAAAACGGAGAGCAGTTTTGCTCTCCGTTTTAATATATTTAAATTTCGATCTTTTGTTTTCCTCCCATATACATACGAAGTGGTTCGGGGATGTTTACAGAGCCGTCGGCGTTGAGATTGTTCTCCAAGAATGCAATCAGCATGCGCGGAGGTGCAACAACTGTGTTGTTGAGAGTATGGGGGAAGTAGTTACCGCTTTCTTTGTTTTTGACGCGGATGCCCAAACGGCGTGCCTGAGCGTCACCCAAGTTTGAACAGCTTCCGACTTCAAAATATTTCTGTTGACGGGGAGACCATGCTTCAACGTCTATGCTTTTAACTTTCAGATCAGCAAGGTCGCCGGAGCAGCATTCCAAAGTACGGACGGGAATATCGAGTGAACGAAAGAAATCAACTGTATTTTGATAGAGTTTTTCAAACCATGCCGGGCTTTCTTCGGGTTTGCACACGACTATCATTTCCTGTTTTTCAAACTGATGGATTCTATATACTCCGCGCTCCTCAATTCCGTGGGCGCCTACTTCCTTACGGAAACAGGGGGAGTAGCTGGTCATCGTCTGCGGAAGGTCGGTTTCTTCGAGCATTGTGTCAATGAATTTGCCTATCATTGAGTGCTCGCTTGTGCCGATAAGGTAGAGGTCCTCGCCCTCAATTTTGTACATCATGTTTTCCATTTCAGCAAAGCTCATTACACCGGTGACGACATTGCTGCGGATCATGAATGGGGGGATGTAGTAAGTAAAGCCACGGTCAATCATAAAGTCACGTGCGTATGAAAGAATTGCTGAGTGCAGACGCGCAATATCGCCACACAGATAATAGAAGCCATTGCCGCTTGTTTTGCGGGCACTGTCCAAATCTACACCGTTTAATTTTTCCATTATGTCAATGTGGTAGGGAACTTCAAAGTCGGGGGTTGCAGGTTCACCGAAGCGTGCGACCTCGACGTTTTCGCTGTCATCCTTTCCTATCGGAACCGAGTCGTCGATTATGTTGGGGATGACGAGCATGCGTTCGCGTATGTCAGCAGCAAGTTTCTCCTCTAATACTTCCAAATCAGCGAGCTCCTGAGACATTGCTGCGACTTGTTTTTTAGTTTCCTCAGCCTCTTCTTTCTGACCTTTTGCCATAAGAGCACCTATCTGTTTGCTGATCGAGTTTCTCTGACCGCGCAGATAGTCGCCGCGAGATTTAGCATCGCGGAACTGCTGGTCCAAAGCAATGACTTCATCTACAAGTGCGATTTTTTCGTCCTGGAATTTCTTGCGGATGTTTTCTTTTACCAAATCCGGGTTTGTGCGTATAAGTTTAATATCGAGCATGATTAAATTCCTCCTTTATATTTTGCTCGGCAGGGGAGAAAATAAAAAAACTTCCGCCCCATTTTAAAACATGGGACGGAAGTATTACAATTCCGCGTTGCCACCCAAATTGCCGGATGAAGTATCATACGGCCACTCGAAAACGCTGTAAAGGGCGCACCCTTCGGCTTATCACCGAACGCTCACGGAGCGGAATAATATCGCGTTACACAGGCTTGCACCCAACCGCCTGCTCTCTGAAGAAAACGTATGATATTAATTCTCCGGTCATTGCGACATATTAAATATAGTATAAACGATTTTTGGGCGGTTTACAAGTGTTTATTTAAAATCTTTTACAACTTTGCGCACGCCGATGTATTCTACTGCGTTATTATAGCATATATCCTCTACGATTGAGCCGATGCCTGCATAATCCTTGGGAGCAAGACCTTTGTCAATCCATGTACCGAGCAGGTTGCAGAGTACGCGGCGGAAATACTCATGGCGCGCATATGATAAGAAACTGCGTGAGTCAGTGAGCATGCCGATAAAGCCGGACAGGATACCCATGTTTGCGAGGGTGCTCATCTGATGCTCCATGCCGTCTAAATGGTCGTTAAACCACCAGGCAGAGCCGACTTGGATTTTGCAGCGTGTTTCAGGGCTCTGGAAGCAGCCTGCAAGAGTGACCAGACGAGCGGTATCACTTGGATTTAAAGTGTAAAGCACGGTGCGGGGGAGTGCGTTTTCTCTTGCAAGGCGGTCAAGAAGTGCTACTATTGATGCGGTTGTCATGGATTCGCCTATGGCGTCACCTCCCATGTCAACACCTTTGCTTAAAAACAGGGGAGTATTGAGGTTTCGCGATACGCTCATGTGCAGCTGCATTGTAAAGTCCAATCTGTGATATACCGTTCCGAGATATGATAAAAGTTCAGTCTGGTAACAGTCGAGCTCATACTTGGTCAGAACTTCACCGGCGAGTGCTTTTTGTAATGCTTTTTCAGCGCATTTGGGGTCATAGCAAGTGAAGTCCGGCGCGCTGAAAGAGTGATCTGCAAGCAGACATCCACGTGCTTTAAAATACTCTGCACGGTTGTTAAGGACATCTTTCAAATCATCAAAGGTGCGTATTTCTTTGCCACCAACCTGACCGAGTTTTGCAATGTACTCAATATACCCGGGGTTTTCAGGATGGAGTGCCTTATCAGGACGGTAAGCAGGGAGCACGACGGTTTCGAATGTGGGATCGGCTGCAAGGTCCTGATGAACTTTTAAATCATCTATAGGATCGTCGGTAGTACCAAGTGCATGCACGTTACTCTTTTTGATGAGTGAACGAACCCTGCAATCGTCTGAGTTTAAGCGTGCGCTTGCTTTTTCCCAAATCTCCTCTGCGTTATCGGGAGTAAGCAATTCGTCAACTCCGCAATAGCGCAGAAGTTCCATGTTTGACCAATGATAGAGCGGGTTTCCAATGCAGCGGGAGATGGTATCTGCCCACTTGAGAAATTTATCCTTTGGTGCTGCGTTTCCGGTGATATACTTTTCCTCAACACCGTTTGCGCGCATGAGACGCCATTTGTAGTGATCGTCGTTTAACCAGGCATCTGCTATATTTTCAAACTTACTGTTTTCTAAAATCTGATACGGATCAAGGTGACAGTGGTAGTCAAAAATAGGCATCTTTTCGGCATAGTCGTGGTAGAGGATGCGTGCAGCATCGTTTTGCAATAAAAAGTCGTCTGTGATGAAAGTTTTCATTTTTAAAACTCCTTTTAGACTATACTATCTCAGAAACGATTTTACTGATAGCATTGTACTGCGCAGTGAAACCTGCACGACCGTCTTCGTAGAGATTTTCTTTTATTACTTCGTCCGCTTCGACAAGTTCCAGTGATTGAAGCGCGCTAAAGAGAACCAGATGCGGTTCGAGTGTTAAAAATCCCGAATAGCCGTTTTCGTATGCGAGTTTTAAAATTTCACTGATTTTACCTTCGCCGTTGCCACAGAGGATATTGTTCTCTGTTTTGGTTGAGAAATCTTTTATATGGAAATAGGAGATATACTCCTTGAGTATATCGTAGCAGGATAGAACATCCTCTCTGCACTGAACGAAGTTTGCAAAATCGAAAACGCAACGGAAGGAAGGAGTGTTTATTGTTTTTACCAAATCAAGGCAACGTTCACCGATATCACCATAAATATCCTTTTCGTTTTCGTGGAGTGCAATAACATTTCCTTCGGAGAATATTTTCGTCATTTCGGAGACTTTCTCCATAACTTTATCACGCCATGCTTCAGGCTTGTCTCCTTCGGGGATATAGAAGCTGAAAACACGGATAAACTTACAGGAGAGAATGTGTGCCATTTCAACTGTCTTGCGTGCGGTTTCCATTTGCGCTGCGATTGCAGCATCGTCGTTTATGAAAACTTTACCCAACGGAGAGCCTATTGAGGAGACTTTAATTCCGTACTCATTGAGCAACGGTAACAGCTCGCTTTTAACCTCCTCGGGAGTATACTCGCAGATGTTTTTGCCATTGGCACTGCGCAGGCAGATGTGCGTCATTCCGAGTTCTTTTATAGTTTCGAGCTGAGCTCTGAAATCATCACAAATTTCATCGGCAAAACCGGATATAACAAACGGATTCATAGTTTCAATCTCCTTTATTTATATTCTTCGGAAATATACACTTCACGTTTTTCTGATGAAGCAGTATAAATTGATTTGATGACCTTGAGGCTCTTGAGCGCATCCTCGCCGGTTACGGTGGGGGTGCGACCGGTTAGAATTGCATCTACAAAGTCCTCATACTGGCGGGTGTGAGAGTCTGACTCAATAGCCGGGGACTGGTTGAGCTCGTTGGCTTTTTCGGGGTTTAACAAGCATTCAAACTCAGGCTTCTCTCCGTCTTCGAATCTATAGAAGAGAAGGTGGTCGTTGCGGATGCATACAGTACCTTTTGAACCGTAAACGTTAAGCTCTGCATACAGGCCCGGATACGATACGGTTGTGCCCTCAATGGTACCTATCGTACCGTTTTCAAATTCCAGATTAGCTACGCCTACATCCTCGGTTTCAATCTGCTTGTGGAGAAGTTTGCGGCATTTTCCGCTCAGGCTGCGTACATCACCGAATACGGAAAGGAGAAGGTCAATATAATGAATGGACTGATTGATAAGTGCTCCGCCACCGTCATACTGCCAGGTTCCGCGCCAGGGATTTGCAAAATAGTTATCGTCGCGATACCATATAGTACGTGCGCAACCCCAAAGAAGGTCACCCATTGAACCGTCTTCTATTGCTTTTTTAAGAAGTAACATGGGTTTGTCGAAGCGGTGCTGCATAATTACGCTGAAGCAAACATTGTTTTCGCGACAAACGTCTACCATCTCCTGAGCACGGCTTACTTCGGTATCAATCGGCTTTTCGCAGATGACATGTTTGCCGGCACGCGCTGCGGCGGTGGTTGCCAGATGATGTACACCTGAGGGCAGGCATATTGAAACCGCATCAACTTCAGGGTCAGCCAAAGCATCATTGAAATCTGCATAGTATTTGCAACTGTAACGGTCAGCGAGGAGATGTCCGCGCTCGGCTCCGCTGTCGCACACTGCGACGAGTTTTGCGTTGGGAAGAGAATTGATAACCTCTGCATGTAGCTCTCCTATAAAGCCACATCCGATAAGAGCAAAACGTAATTGTTTCATGGAAAAGTTACTCCTTTCAATTTTAAGGATATAATACGAGGAATAAATACATCTTAATAATAAACGAAAAACGGTGGAATGGAAATATATAAAAATGACGAAGATATGTTAATTTTATACATTTTCTATACATATCCTGAAAAGTGTAGTATAATGTAAAAAAGAAAAATAATAGGCAGGAAACGGAGGCGGATGTATGACTCAGTCGTATGTAATTGAGATGATTGAAAAATCAGATATATCGCTCAGAGCGAGAAGCAAAATTCATCATCCGGCAGGCTATTCAATACAGCGGCATATATCTGATTTTGATGTTCTCTATACCATATCCGGGAAACACTATTTCAATATTGATGGCAAAGAGTATATATCTAAGCCGGGGGATGTGCATGTGCTTGCGCCTAACTCTATTTTATCCGTGCACTGTGATGAAGAGTCGGATCAGTATTACTGCCACTTTACACTTAAGGCTCAGAATAAATATGACCTGACAGGGAGCTTTGTTGAACACAGGCTTCCGGAAAACTGCCGCGGTCTTGCCGGATTATATAAGGAACAATTTGAGCATTCGGATAAGGTGGAGGTTCCGCTTGTATCTTCGGTTAGCTTGATTTTTAAACTGTTTTTGGTTGAGATGCTTAAAGCGGATGTGAGAAATCAGGTGTCATTCGTCGCACCGGATGCGAGTACGAAGCCGGATGAGCTTTTTGAAGTGCTATATTATATTCATGGGCATTTGAGTGAAAATCTAACCGTAGAGAAACTTGCTGAAACCGCAGGATTCAATCCAAGCTATTTCAGCCGGTATTTTAAGAGGTACATGGGAGTGTCTCCCATTAGATATATCAATGAGCATAAAATGAATTTTGCAAAGCATTTTATCTCTACAACAGACAAGCCGCTTAAAGAAATTGCGGCTATGCTGGGGTTTCCGGATCAATTTGCTTTTTCAAAAAAATTTAAGGATAATTTCGGTGTGTCTCCGTCCGAGTTTCGGAAAATAAATATATAATAATAACCGCCGTGAAAAGTCACGGCGGTTTGAATATTTAAAATCGGTATTTTACAGTGAAGAGGATGGAAAATACTTCTCTGCAAAATCGACGTGAGGAACCTGAAAAAACGCGCCTTTTAAATAGTTGAGCGGGCCTGCGTCTGTGCTGAAAGAGAATATGAGACGATAGGAATAGAGTGCTTGCTTATTACGGTGATGTTTTTTGTTCCAGTCGTTATCACCGTATTTACCGTCACCGAGTAAGGGATGGCCTGCGTGCGCCATCTGCGCGCGGATCTGGTGGGTGCGCCCGGTTATAAGTTCACATTCCACCAGTGAAAGCTCAGAACTCGATTTTACTGTGCGATATAGCGTTACCGCGGTTTTTGCACCTGGTACGCGGTCACGTCGGATAAAGACCTGGTTTTTCTTTGCGTCTTTCCAAAGAAAGTTTTCAAGCTTTCCGGTAGGTGGGGTTAATTTACCGCGGACAAGGCAAAGATAAAACTTTTTTATTTCGCGGTTTTTTATTTTTTCGTTGAGAACACGCAATGCCGGGGCGTTTTTTGCAGCGATTACTATGCCGCCTGTATTGCGGTCTATTCTATTGCATAATGCCGGTGTAAATGAATTTTCTTCGTCAGGGTTCCATTCTCCGTTTTGATACAGATAGGCTTTGATTTGAGCTATAAGTGTGTTTTGCTTCTGCTGCTCGTCCTCATGAACCGAGAGACCCGGAGCTTTGTCCAAAAGCATAATGTTTTCGTCTTCGTATATTATGCTGAGGTTTGGCTTGCAGGTTAAGTAATCGGGGAGCGTTGGGGAAGTTTCAAAAAATTCATCGTTTATGTACATGGAAACAATGTCCCCGCAATTTAGACGCGTATCGCGCTCTGCACGCTTGCCGTTTACTTTTATGCGCTTTATTCTTATGTATTTTTGAGCTAAAGTGCCCGGAAGGTTAGGGACGGCTTTTGATATAAATTTATCCAACCGGGTTTGCGCATCGTTTGAATTTATGGTAAACTCTTTCATGTCATCCTCCGTGACGAATGCTTGATATACTGTATTATATCATTTTATCGTTAGGATTTAAATACTGTGTTTTAAAATCTTTTGACAGAAAACAAGGTTTTTGTTAATAATATTTGTTGACAAATGCTCGGATAAACGCTATAATATTCTCCGTACCGCTTTGCGAGGTGTATTATGCAAATTCAACTTAAACTAATTAAAGAGGAAATCGGGGCTGTATTGCCGTTTTCTTGCAAAATGGATATTTCTGATTTGGAGCCTTGTGTGAAGGATCCAATTGAGGTGGCGGGGCAGGTGCGAAACCGCGCGGGTGTTCTGTTGCTTGAAATGGAAATGTCAGGCGTTCTCAGTGTTTTGTGTGATCGTTGCGCAAAGGAGTTTAGACGTGATTTAACCGTTTGTTATGAAACTGCTGTAGCAGATCATATCATGGGTGAAGAGAGCGACGATATATTGGTTTGTGAGAATGATGTTTTGGATCTCGACGAGCTTGCAAGCCAAATATTTATTTTGGACATACCGAGTAAAAACTTGTGTAGTGAGGATTGCAAAGGTTTGTGCTCGAAATGCGGTGCAGATTTAAATGAGTCAACATGCAATTGTGCGCATGAGGAGATTGACCCCAGGTTAATGAAACTTCGACAGTTGCTTGATGAATAGTTAATGCTTTAAAGACATGGTCAAATTAAGGAGGTGTCACTG
>JAZTXE010000070.1:0-45458 GCA_045636205.1 Eubacteriales bacterium | reverse complement strand
GGTTACCGACGCGGAATCTGTAAAAGTCTGCGAGGCAGGCGGATTGTTTATCATAGGCACCGAGCGCCACGAGTCTCGACGAATTGACAATCAGCTTCGTGGCCGTGCCGGACGCCAGGGTGACCCGGGCTGCAGCCGCTTTTTCCTCTCTCTTGAGGACGATATCATGCGTCTGTTCGGCTCAGAGCGCATCATGAATATGATGAATTCCCTGGGTCTTGACGAGGACACCCCCATCGAGCAGGAAATGCTCACCAATGCAATCGAATCTGCGCAGAAGCGCGTTGAGTCAAAGAATTTCAGCACACGTAAGCACGTGCTTGAGTACGATGACGTTATGAACAAGCAGCGTGAGATTATCTATGGCGAGCGCCGTAAGGTTCTAAACGGCGAAGACGTGACCGGCTCAATCACCGGAATGATAGAGAGCACCGTTGAGGACGCGGTAAGTGAGGTCATGGAGCACGAGCAGTTTGTTCAGATGTACCATCTGGATGCGCTGCGCGAGAAATTTATCGGCATATTCTTAACGCAAGACGACCTGCGCTACTCGGCAGATGAGCTTAATAAAAAGGATTTGGAGCGCGATAACTTAGTCGCTATCCTCACTGACCTTGCAAAGGATGCATTCAAGTGCCGTGAAGAAGAGCTCGGCGAGAATATCATGCGTGAGCTCGAGCGAGTCGTGCTGCTTCGCACGGTTGACGAGCACTGGATGGAGCATATTGACGCTATGCACGAGCTGCGTCAGGGCATAGGTCTTCGCGCCTACGGCCAGCACAACCCGGTCGAGGAGTACAAAAACGAAGGTCATATCATGTTCCAGCAGATGGTCGATTCCATCCGTGAAGCGACCGTTCGCATGCTCTTTACCGCCCGTGTACAAGGTCAGGACGCTCCGCAGCGTGAGCGCGTGGCAAAGATAACCGGCGAGAGCGCAGGAGGAGATGAGTCACTCAAGAAAACTCCGGTCCGTAAAGACAAAAAGCCCGGCAGAAATGAACCATGCCCTTGCGGCAGCGGCAAGAAGTACAAAAAGTGCTGCGGAATTGACGAATAACAAAAACCACTTGCAAAGGAGAATTTTAACATGCGTGCAGCGTATATCAATGAAAATCCGCCAATTATAGATGATGTGTACAGTGAGTCCACTCAAGAAAAGCTTTCTCAAATGCTCGATTTTCACGAGGGTGTTTATACATCAAATGAGCTCGCAGAGCTTCATGATGTCGAGTGCCTGTTCTCTACATGGGGCGTTCCGCGCCTTACCGAGGAGCAGATAAAGGAGTACCTGCCCAATCTCAAAATTCTTTTCTACGGTGCAGGCTCGGTTCAGGACTTTGCGCGACCGTTCTTAAACTGCGGCGTCAAGGTAATAAGCGCGTGGATGGCAAACAGCGTTCCGGTAATTGAATACACCGTGGCTCAGATTATTCTGGCAAACACCGGATTCTATCAGGCGAACCGCCGTGCAGTAAGTCCTGACGGACGTGAGGACGCGCGTCTGTACGGTCTTACCTTCCCCGGAAACTACGATACCGCGGTGGGTCTTATAGGTCTTGGCGCAATCGGCGCGGGCGTTGCGGAAATGCTGAAGGCTTATAAACTCAATGTCTATGCATATGACCCGTTCGCGTCCAAGGAAAAGTGTGATGCGCTCGGCGTCACATCCGTGTCGCTTGAGGAGCTTTTTTCCACGTGTCAGACGATTTCAAACCACACCGCAAATCTTCCGGAAACCGTCGGCATGCTAAACGGCAAGTACTTTTCACTTATGAAGGATAACGCAACGTTTATAAACACCGGTCGCGGAGCGCAGGTAGTAGAGGCAGACTTGATAGCCGCTCTGCGTGAAAAGCCTGACCGTACCGCGGTCCTCGATGTAACTCTGCCTGAGCCGCCTGAGGCGGACTCGCCGTTGTATTCAATGCCCAATGTCTATCTCACTCCGCATATCGCGGGCAGCAAGGGAAATGAATGCATGCGTATGGGGCAGTATATGCTTGAGGAAGCCGAGCGGTACATAAACGGTGATGCGCTTAAATACTCTGTAACCTTTAAAATGCTCGAAACCATGGCGTAAATACATAGTAATAGAATTAAGCCCCGGGATGTGATTTTATCACGTCCCGGGGCTTTTGTCTGAGTATTTATTATTTTACGCGGGCGTATGCGCCTTCAAAGACGCTGAGAAGCTTATCGAGGTCCATGTCATGCAGTGTTTCGACGAAGGAATCCCACTCCGAGAGCGGTTTTTCGCCCGTAAGGAATTTCCCGATTGCTTCGCGGGCATAGCTGCGAATTGCTGAGCCGGTTTCCGAAATGACAGCTTGTTCATCTGCGGTAAAGGCAATCCAGTTTTTTGGATTATAATCAGACTCGATTGAAGAAAGAAGAATCTTGACATCCTCGGCTGAATTATACTTAAACTGTTCGGACATAACCGCTTCCGGATATACCGCCTGTGCTGCCGCATATGTCTGGAAGCCATACTTGCTTCGTATGTCCTCGCCACGCGACAGGATAAAATGCTTTATACCGCTTGAAATCGCATGGGTTTCGCCGACTTTGCCCCAACTAAGAAGCTCATAGGCTTGGGCAGAGTAGAACCAATCAAATAATTTGACTGCATTTGAAATGCGTGCGGAATCGCCGGTGTTGACAATTGCCAGGCCGTTTGAGTCTGAACGCGAGTTTATCATAAGCGGCTTCCCAGTCAACTCGTCTGCAACAGGCGGGGT
Organism: Eubacteriales bacterium; assembly: GCA_045636205.1. Taxonomy (GTDB): domain Bacteria; phylum Bacillota; class Clostridia; order Oscillospirales; family JAAYXM01; genus JAZRUF01. The sequence goes on along the minus strand of JAZTXE010000070.1, from coordinate 42,717 downwards.
CATAACTGCTAAATCAAATGCGCGGTTTATAATGCTTGCTTCGGAAATGAAATTACCCATGTTGGATTGTAAATGCGGAAAAATAAACGTTCTTCCGCTGGTTACAAGGTCAAAAAACTCATGCTCTGTAGATGCCGTGAAATTCGGGGGGATAAGCTCATCCTCGTAAAAACGATTAAAGACTTTGATTATATCAAGCATGGTATCCTCTGTCGCACCGTAGCACCATTTGCCTTCGGAAAAATCATAGTATTCCCAGCACTCGAAATTGCGTTTCCACTGCGGGCCTGCGGCTTGGGCGATATGAGAGAAAAAGTTTTCGCAGCTTATCGGATAAGAGTCCGGATAGAGTTCCTTGAGTCGCTTTGCTACGCTGTACAGCTCATCATATGTAGTCGGAATTTCCAAGCCGTGCTGATCAAATATATCTCTGCGGTACATCCATGTTTTGATATTTGAAAAATCTGAAAAACCGTAACGTGACGGCCAGTAGGTTTTACCGTCTGCCCAACGGCGGATTCGGAAGAGAGTATCCCTCTCATCTTTGCTTATGTTTGACCAAAAGATCGCCCAGTTGGGCATGTTATCCGATACATCTTCCAAAGCGAGCAGGTGACCGTTGGCTGCGTATTTGTCCGAAAGAGATTTGCTGTTAAACACTACAAGGTCGGGCTTGGTTTCCGGAGAGGAAAATGCAATGGCGAGAGCTGCCTCGTAATTGGCAGTCGCCGGGCGAAGGTCGAGCTTGGCACCGGTTGAACTTTGGATGTAGTCCCAAACCACCCAGTCGGGATTGAATATTTTATCTCCCCGCGGCAACATGACAGAAACGGTAACCGCCTCTTCGAAGATAGGCGGAGCATCTGCAACCTGCGTGCTTCCGGATGAGGAACAACCTGACATGGCAAAAAATACAACAGCAGCTGAAAACGCTGCGAAAAACCTTTTTTTCATATGTAAACTCCTTGGAGAAAATTCGATGAACACAAGCTAAGAAATTATATCATAAAAAGGCAATAAATACAAGAAAAAAACGCAAAAAACAGACGGGATACAATATGGGCCGAATATTGGCAGAGAAGTAAGAAAACAAAAAGACAATCCGCATTGTTTTGCAAAAAAACTTTTGATAAAATAAAATCACAGTAGGCTATTGTTCACAAAAAAAGCATTAAAAAACAGGGAGGATTTAGCAATGAAAACTTATAGAAAAAGAGCGGCAGCGTGGCTTGTTGTGTTCTGCTTGCTTGCGTCAATAATTCCGGCGCCGGCAAACTTTGCCAAAGCTGTAGAACTCGGCAGTGTCGAGCTTGCGCTTGCAGACTACGCAAGCGGCCGCGTAGCGGTGAAGACCGACGTTAATACGCGACTGGTGATAAAGGATGCATCCGATGCGCTGGTAGATGCCGGGGATGTGGATATTTCCTATGCCGTGGATCCGAGCACCGCGGCGACGGTTGACAGCGCGACCGGCATTATCTCTACATTAGAAGAGGGGGATGCGACGGTCACGGTAACCGTAACACCTAAAGCGGGCGGTGCGGCGCTGACTGACAGTATTACGCTTGACATTCAGGAGTCCTCCGAGAATCTTTTTGCGGCTGGCGATTTTGAGAACGCGGCGAGCGATGTGTTCAACCGCGCATCAAGCAACTGGAGAAAGCTGAGCGTGGAAACCGCAGCTCGCGGTGAGGATACTGATAACAAGGCATATCGCATTTTTATGGATAAAGAGCAAATAAGTGAATCGGGATATAAAAGTGCGGATGGGAAAATACCAAATGCGGGAAATATATTTCTGAAATCCGGCATTCCGGTGTATCCGGGCAAGCTCTATCAGATGAGTTTTCTCGTGAAAACAGCTGATTTTTCCAATGCAAATAGTATAAACCTGGCTGTCGATATGTATTATTCTGTTAAGCAGGATACGTTTACCGGAAAATACAACGACAACGGTGGTGTTATAACCGGCGCTAACCGAAATATGAGCATAGTCTTGGGAGACAATGACTGGACACCGGTAACATTGTGGATATGCGCACCCCTGCCATCTGATGTTCAGACATATATGGACAATAGCGGGAAAGTATATGTATCACCGTATATTACCGCGCGTGCAAAAGAAAATGGAAAGACACCGCTTAATGAGTTAGGCATAGGCGGAACGGTTTACATAGACGATATTGAAATCCGCGAGGTCGGTTTTGACAGCGTGGACGTGCAGATGGGCGCGGTAAATGAAGAAACAGACGGCACCACTGCGATTACTGTCACGCCGATTGCGACTACCGGTGAGAAAATCGGAATAAGAAAAGCCGATTTTATCACGGTTTACGAGGCGGATAGCACCAACTCAAATGTTATAGACGTATCGAAGACGGTTTCAGGACTTTCGGGAAATGCAAACGGTCTGGCTGCGGCTAAAGGCACAATAGTTACGAAGGGATACGGCGACACTAAAGTTACAATAAGCTGTACCCTAAACGGAATTACGCGCACCGCAGAAATACCTGTTTCATTGAAGGAAAAAATGCAGGTTCCGAAGTCGGCAACGCTTGAGCTTTCTGAATATGAAAGCCGCGTGGCGGTAAAGACGAAGGTAAATACTAACCTTATCGTGCTCGACACGGCTGGAGCCAATATTCCAAAATCAAAATTCAACGTCTCTTATGAGGTAGAGCCGAGCACTGCAGCAACGGTTGACAGCGCGACCGGCGTTGTCTCTGCACTGGAAAAGGGACCGGCGACGATAAAGGCGACGGTCACTGACGCAAACGGTGAAAATCCGGTCTACGCAAGCATGGATATAGAAATTGCCGAGTCCTCCGACAACCTGTTTGAGGCGGGCGATTTTGAGGATATAGACTATACGAAAACATTCAAACGCCCTGCATCAAGCACGGGCGGATGGCGCACATATAATATAGACACGGTTAAAGACCGCAACGGCAATGATACCAAGGTGTTGGGTATCCACTTCGACGGAACCAAGGCGAGTGAGGAGGCACAACATAACTGGATAAATAACGGCATTAAAATCAAACCCGGCAGATTATATCAGATGAGCTTCTGGGCGAAGACTGAGAATTTCGAAAACGCAAGCGGTATAACATTCCTTACAAATCTTCCGTATTCCACGGCAAGTACTGAATTTGCAAGCTCAAATTCAATATCAACCGCGGGTAGGTCATACAATCTTCCTAAAACCGACACCGAGTGGCAGAAGCATACTCTGTGGATAGCTGCACCGGTTGAGCATACGGCGGAGGATTTGTATGTATACTTATACTTTACGACCACTGATTCTACTGTAAAGACCGGAATAAACGGCGATTGTTACATAGACGATGTTGAAATCCGCGAGGTAGGATTTGACAGAATTGATTACACCGTCGGGGATCTCGCGCAGGAATATTTAGGGACAACCGAGATTTCTCTTCTGCCGATTGCTACGACCGGTGCAAAGATAGGCGTAAGAGCAGAGGAATTACCTTCGGTTTATGCTATAGAGAGTGCGGATGAGATAATTGATGCATCTGCGTTTGCGTCGGGACTTACCGGAAACAAAAACGGTTTGGGCGGGGCTGTCGGAAGTGTTGTAACCAAGGGTATCGGAAACGCGACGGTCACGGTATCCTGCACGTTAAACGGTGTTAAGCGCACTGTTGACATCCCATTGGATATGACACATATCCCGAATGCGATACACGAGGTGAATTTCAGCTATGAGAAAGATGAGCTTATCGTCGGAGAAAAGTTTACGCCGACAATAAGCGCAACAATGCTCGACGGTTCGGATGTTGACCTTGAAAATGCGCAGATCACGTATGCTACATCCAACCCGAATGTTGTCGCGATAAACTCAAATAACGGTATGATTGCGGCAATCGGAGAGGGCAAAGCTACGATTACCGCGAAGGTTATTTACAATGATATTACGGTAAATGGAACATTTGATATTGTATCCATTGACCCGGGCGAACTAGCAAGCGTTGAGATTTCGGCTCCGAAGACATCTATCTCACGAGGCGAAGAAGTGCAGCTTGCGCTTTCAGGTATGACCACCAACGGAACAAAGGTTGCAGGTGAAAATCTTGATGCGTCATATGAGGTAGTAGAGGGTTCTCAGTACGCGAGTGTTGACGCAGCAAGTGGACTTGTAACAGGTATTGAGTCGGGCGTTGCCAGAATCCGTGCTACTGCATCACTTCGCGGTGGCGAGAGCAAGACAAATGAGATTGAGATAACCGTAAATGACAAGGTAGAATATGCGATTGAGTACATATTCTATGAAGGAAAATCAGGCGGTGAAAACCGCACGGTTTATCAGGCGTCCAATTGGTCAACTAATAATGAATGCTCAGACGTTGTCAACCTGAGCGCAGGTAACAGAATTAACAATCAGGGAATAGGAATTCAGATTCTGACTACCGGAGCAAAGCAGTGGGTGACCTTCCGAATCAATGTTGACCGTGAGGGTTGGTATACGCCGAGCCTCTCGGTCTGGGCAAAGTATCCCGGTGGAATATTCCGTTCGTATATTTCAAAGCCGGCTGCGGCAGCAGGTGAAATTACGACTGGGCAGCTTGAGGCTTTGAGAAATAAGGAAAATTCTATCGGCGTAATGAGCTGTTATGTCGGAGGAACAAGTGCGGTAGCGGACTTTGATACAGTTAAGATGCGTACCGTGTACTTCCCGGAACCCGGCGAATATGCCATTACGATGGAAAGCGAGAGCCCGGGAGGTGACAACGGTTACAGAATATTCCCGGCAAAGCTCACGCTCAACCGTGTGGCATTTGCTGAGGCGAGTGCAGAGGAAGCTCTGCCGGATATGGACCTTGCAAGCATTATTCCTGCGGCACAGCGCTGGGCACAGATTGGCGAAAGCAAGAGCTTTGAGATGTTGCCTTCAATGGAAGACGGCTCATATGAAGATTTGATAGCTGCGGAGAGCGTGACCGCGGTGAGCTCGGATGAAAGCAAGTTAAAGGCAGAGATTGAAACCGATGCAAACGGCTTCAGAACACTCAAGCTTACAGGTCTTGAAAAGGCTGCAGATCCAACCGTTACTCTGACGGTTAAGTTAAACGGTGTGACCTATACAGAGACATTAAATATTCCGGTAACCGTAGGTCAGAGGTTTGATTTTAAAAATTACAACAACACGGGTGACGAGACCAAGACACCGGCTGACGCGCAGATTGCGGTTGACGGATGGCAGGTTTCAAGCGAGAGAGCGCTTTCATATAATGCGGAGAGCGGAATTGTAGCGGAGACATCGGGTGTCGGTCAGGACGTAAACTTCAAGGTTAATCTTGAGGACTCAGGCTGGCATCAGCTGACGCTTGGTGGAGGCAAGTACGCAGATGGCGGAATTGCCGGAGTTTATATTGACGGTTACTACGTCGGCGAATATGATTTTTACGGCGATGAAGTTGTGGGCGACGGTGAGCTTATGCGCGCACTCAATCTGAGCGAGGGTGAGCACACGGTTACACTCCGCACTGTGGGTACGAGCGGCAGTGGATATAAGATGCATATCGGAAGCTTTGACTTTGTTGCACTTACTCAGACTCCTGAGCTTACAAAGATAATTGCAAACACAAGCGGTGATGATATACCCGCAGGAAGCTCTGCCAATATCAAGGTCATAGGAATCTGGGCTGACGGTGCGGAACATGAACTTCTTCCGAAGCTTGACGGAAGTGCGGATGAAACATATACTATTGCGTACATTTCATCCAATCCGAACGTTGCAACGGTTGAAAACGGAATGTGGTATGCGCACGAGGTAGGAGACTCGAACATTCAGATAACTGTCACTACGGCGAGTGGGAATAAAGAAATTGTTCTGCCGGTTGCGGTAAACGATAAGGCGTGGGCGCCGGACAAGACGAAGATAGTTCTTGACGGAAAGCTCTATGAAGACGCGACGGTTATTGCGCATATCAGGGCATTTTTAGGTGACGGAAATGAAGTTGACGAGAGTGCACTGACGGTAAATTACAGATCAGGAAATACTGATGTATTTACCGTGGCAGAAAATGTTCTTACAGGTGTTGCAAAGGGTGAAGCTACCCTTTTTGCAACAGTGAGCTACAGTGGCGCAGAGGAGGAGTTTGAACTTCCGGTAAAGGTTCTGCCCAAAGGCTTTGCGGAGGTAACTGTAAGTGCTGAGAATACGTATGTAAACACCGGTGTCGAGGTTGCACTCATCGTAACTGCTAAAACCAATACGGGTGAAGCTCAGGATTTGTCGGGTGCAAGCTTTGTATATGAAAGCCTGACTCCGAATATTGCAAGTGTTTCGCAGGACGGCATTGTAACTACTCTTGCAGAGGGCAATGCGAAAATCAAGGTAACTGTTACCGTAGGTGAGGGTGAGGAAGCCATTACCAATGCGGGTGAGATAAACATCGGCGTTACCAACGGAAAGACCTGGCGTTCATATTACACGGATGAAAAGGTTGAAAATGCGCGTGAAAATATCACCAAGTACACCTGGGCAAGAAAGAGCAAGAACACCGCGGTAGCAAATGCTGACAAGTATGTCGCCATGGGGCTTGACAGATTGTGGGAAATGGTTCCGGGCGAGGGACTTGCACGCTCATGGATGATAGGATATATAAACGACCCGATGGGATACCACTGCCCGCATCCGGATTGCGGAGTTGACCTTAGAGCTGAATATTCTACTTATCCGTGGATAATGGATCCTATAAACAAGCCCTGGAAAATTACATGCCCGAACTGCCGTAAACAGTTCCCGACAAATGATTTTGCAAAATTCTATGAGCTGGGACTTGACGAGCACGGTGTATTTGATATTGACCTTGCGCATACGAGAAACGACGAGCTTATCGCCAAGGGTGAAAAAGGCTATCTGGTAAACGAGCTTTACCCCGAACTCGGCGAGGACTGGGGCGTTGATGATGGCTTAGGATGGAAGACCGGAAAATATAACGGAACGGTCGAGGAGTGCAAGACCTTTATCGGCTACTACATCGGCCGCGGACTATGGGTGGATAACGGTATATTAACCGCACTTACTGCGTTGCGTGACGCGTATCTGTACACAGGTGAAGCTAAGTACGGTCGTGCGGGCGCGATACTTGTAGACCGCATAGCAGATTTGTTCCCGGATTTCCACCTGATTGAGCAATCTAACCAGTGGTGGCTGTCGCACGGCGGTACAGCATCAAACGGAAACCATATCTGTCTGGGCAAAATCGAAGGCAGAATTCAGGACTGTGCTACTGCGCGTGAATTTGTTTACGCATACGATGCATTCTTCCCAGCGATGGAGGATGCGCAGGTAATTGACTTTTTGAGCAAAAAGGCAGAGAAGTATAAGCTTGATAACAAGAAAAAGGATGCCTACAGTATTCGTCAGAACTGTGAGGACGGAATACTCCGCGAGGTATATGAGTCCTGCAAAACCGGCGAGATTTACGGAAACTTCGGAATGCATCAGGCGACATTGGGTATTGCTGCTATAGTGCTTGACCGTATGCCGGAGACCGGAGAGTGGATTGACTATATCATGCAGCCGGGTGTATACACAAAGCCGGTTATGAGCAATGAAAAGGACGAGAATGGAAACTTCACAGGCGAGGTCATAACTCCGGGTAGCGTCAATGGCGGAAACGTTGAAAATCAGCTTGTTGACTATATGCTGCGCGACGGTTCATACTCAGAAGCAGCACCCGGATACAACAAGACCGACCTGACCTACTACTGCCTGCTTGTTGAGGCATTAAACGGCTATGATAAATACGAGGGTGCAGACCTTTACGAGCATCCGGCAACTATTGCATGGTTCAAGTCATTTGCACCGCTTGTCCTTGTAGGACAGAGCCTTGCAGAGCTTGCAGACACCGGCGTTGTACAGACAAAGGGTGTTATCATAGAGGCTTCGGGCACACGAAAAGCGTTTGAGATAACCGGCGATCCGGAGCTTGCGCAACTTTTATATGCACGCTATAAATCAGAAGGCGCGGATATAAATACCATTCATTCGGATATTTGGACGAAGAACCCTGAGAAGGTCAAGGACGACATGCTCAAGGTGATTGAGGAGTATGGCGAGTTTAGCCGCGAAAGTGAGATGGCAAACGGTATAGGCTTTGCGATTTTGCGTGACGGAAAGACGTACGATGCGTCCATTGCTGCAAACAGCATAAACAATCAGCGCGATTTCTGGTTATACTATGGAACTACGCGTGGCGTTGCATCCCACGGTCACGCGGGTGTGCTCAACTTAGGTATTGAGGCATACGGTCTTAATATGGCACCGGAGCTTGGTTATCCGGAAGCTACAGGTTCATCGCCTCATCGTGTACAGTGGACCAGAACCACGCTTTCTCACAATACGGTGGTTGTAAACGAAGAACCTCAGGCGAGAAATGACACATTCTCGACCGGAACACCGCTGCATTTTGACGATGTCGGACGCGTCAAGCTCATGGATATTGATGCGTGGAATGCGTATCCGAAGTCAACTGATATTTACCGTAGAACCGTTGTTATGATAGAGGCGAGCGATGAGGTAAGCTACGGTCTGGACTTCTTCCGCGTAAAGGGCGGAAATGACCATATTTACAGCTTCCACTCACTCTCTGATACGGTTTCAGGGTACAGCGGTGTAGATTTTACCGAGCAGAAGATGCCTGTTGTAACAGATAGCGGTGAGGTTGAAACACAGTGGGCAGGAAGCTATGCGGGCGCAGATATTCCGTGGGGTATAGATGAAAACGACCCGAACTCTGCGGATGTTCTTGCTAAGCGAGGCTACACATGGCTTGGTCAGGTGCGCAAGGATACGACGGTAAATGATAAGTTCAACATTGACTTCAAGGTAACGGACTTCAGAAAGATACTGCCGTATACGCTTGATTTACACATGAATGTGACTATGCTCAACCGTGACCTTGACGAGGTAACTCTTGCGACGAGCATACCGCCGCAGAGGGAAAATAATCCGAAGAACTTAGAGTACATGCTCGCGCGCAGAAGCGGAAGCAATCTTGATACTCTCTTTACTGCCGCGTATGAGCCGTACAACGGTGAGAGATACTTAAGCGATATTGCCGCGGCAACCCAGGTTGAGACCGCAGGTATGCCGTTTGTCGAGATAGACGAGGGCACCGAAGGTGCGGACGATAAGGTTCAGGTTGTACGAGTAACGTTCAAGAACGGACGCGTTGACTATGTAATCTACGCGACCAACAATCAGGTTAAGTACACGGTCTACGAGGTAGAAGAGGGCGAAAGTGGCTTAGAGAAAATACCGCTCTTTGACTTCCGCGGATTTGTCGGCGTATACACAGTAGCTGACGGAAGAAATACATTCTCATATGTAAATGACGGCGATTTGATTGCGGGATACGAGACTACAGCGGCATATACCGGAAGTGTTGTGGACTTCAGCCGTGAGCTGCTGTTCGAGCATGATATTACAGTTCGCTTTGACGTAGGTCAGGATGTAAATCCTGAGGCATTGGTCGGACGTGATATTTACATTGAAAACGACGGTCCCGAGAACGCAGTGTATAATATCAAAGGTGCCAAAAAAGATGGTCGCAATATTATCCTTAACATCGGTGCGGACAGACTTGTAACCAAGTATAAGGACGCAAACGATACATCAAAGGGATATGTTTATAACATTGATACAGGTGCTGCATTCAGAATTCCGCTAAGCCTTGCAAATAACACGGCGCCGATTTTCGATGCTGTAGGTGAGCAGAAAGCGACCGCGGGCAAGAAATATTCGCTTAAGGTGAATGCTACAAGCCCGATAGGTGAGGAGCTTACGTACTCGCCAAATGTTCTGCCTCGCGGTGCATCATTTGATGCGGCAAACGCCACGATTAACTGGACACCTGATGTAAATCAGGTTGGCGTTCACAACTTTGCAATCGACGTAACAGACGGCGGAAGCATAAGCACATTGAGATTTGAAATTGAGGTTTACAAATCCACGGGAAGCGTAACCGGTGGAAACTCACCGAGTGCACCTCCTGCAGTAGATGATAATCCGAGCACACCGTCAGGTGGCGGCGGTGGCGGAGGAGGCTCATCCTCCGGCGGTTCATCGGATACCACCGAGCCTGAAGATACAACCAAACCCGAGGATAGCACTGATACCGAAACCGAAGACAATACAGGAGGCGGCAGTGCAACAGTCGAAAAATTCGTTGACCTTGAAAACCACGACTGGGCGAAGGATGCAATCTACGCGTTGGTAGAAAAGGGTGTAATTAACGGAACGAGTGCCAATACGTACTCACCCGCAAAGAAGATTAACCGAGCAGACTTTGCGATAATGCTTGTACGTGCATTCGGCGTGACCGAGGGTGACGGAGAGCACTTTGCAGACGTAGACGCTAATAAGTACTACGCAGAAGAGCTTCGCCTTGCCAAGTCAAACGGCATTGTCGGCGGTATCGGCAATAACAAGTTCAATCCTGAGGGCGAGATTACACGTCAGGATATGATGGTAATGCTCTACCGCGCACTCAAGGCGGTCGGAAAAGAACTCTCCGCAGCAGACGAAAGCGTACTTGCGCAGTTTGTTGACGCAGCTGAGATTTCCGATTATGCACGCGAGGCGGTAGCACAGCTTGTAGGAGCGGGTGCAATCGCAGGTTCAAACGGACGCATTAACCCGACCGGTCGCGCAACACGCGCAGAGGTCGCGGTAATGCTAAATCGTATATTCGCATAATAAGCAAAAACGAATACCCCGCGGCATAGCTGCGGGGTATTTACTTTAGGCCTCAAAAGGAGATGATAAGGTGAAAAGAAAGTCCGGACGCACTTATTACACGGAAGAAAAGGTAAAAAATGCGAGGGAAAATATAAAAAAATATGCGTGGGCACGTGAAGAAATGGAAAGCGTTGTCAAAACCGCGGAGAGGTACGTAGGACTTGAGGACAAGCTTTGGGAAATGGTTCCCGGAGAGGGGTTGCCGCGTTCCTGGATAGTAGGGCATAAAAACGACCCGAAAAGCTACACTTGTCCGCATCCGGATTGCGGAGTTGATTTGCGGGCTGAATATTCTACATATCCGTGGATTACCGACCCGATAAATGAACCGTGGAAAATCACATGCCCTGCCTGCGGCAGGAAATTTCCATCCAACGATTTTGAGGCATACTATAAGTCCGGACTTGACGAGAGAGGAGTTTTCAATCCGGATTTAGCGGACAGGACGTTGCTTATAAACGAGCTGTACCCAGAACTTGGCGAGGGCTGGGGAGTTGACGACGGTTTCGGATATTATACCGGAACAACTTACCCTGACGGTGTTCGGGAATGCAAAACCTTTATAGCGCACTATATTGCGCTCGGGTTGTGGGTAAAATGGACGAGTGACAACGGAGAGATTGCAAAGGCTCTTGAAAGCCTGAGTATGGCATATTTATTTACCGGAGATATTAAGTACGGTCGCGCGGGAGCGATTCTATTATCGCGAGTTGCGGATTTATATCCGGATTTTAAGCTGATTCAATTCGGTACAAACTGGTGGAATTCCCACGGAGGATATGCGGAAGGAAAGATTACCGGAAGGATAGAGGACTGCAAAACAGCTAATTTCCTCATACGTGCATATGACGCATTGTATCCTGCGATGGAAGATGAGCATGTGATTGATTTTCTGTCTGAAAAGGCCAAAAAGTACAAGCTTAAAAGCAAAATGGCGGATGCGGGCAGCATACGAAAAAACTGTGAGGATGGAATTCTACGTGAAGTGTTCAAAGCATGCAAATCAGCGGACATATACGGAAATTTTGGAATGCATCAGTCAACCCTTGCCCTTGCCGCCGTGGTTCTTGACAGCGAGCCTGAGACGCCGCAGTGGATAGAATGGCTTATGCAGGCGGGTGACTACACCCCGGCGGTTATTGACCCTAAGACTAAGCTTGCGACGGTGCTCGGGAGTGTAAGTGGCGGAAATGTTCTCAATCGGATAGTGGATGACTACTTGCGCGACGGTGAATTTACCGAGGCTTCACCGCAATATGACCGCGCAAGCCTTGCGCATTTTTCAGATTTTCTTGAGGCTCTTGACGGATATGAGGGGATGGATTTACTGTCGCATCCTATGGTGCAGAAAATGTATACATCTTTTGCGCCGCTTACGCTTGTGTCCAAGGCGACCGCGCAGATAGGTGATTCGGGAAGATGCGTATGGAATAAAATTTGCATAGATGAAAAAGGCATGCAAAGAGCATTCAAAAAGTGCGGAGACATAAAAATGGCGCAGTATCTTTATATGTGGTACAAGGCAGAAGGCAAGGATATAGGGAAAATCCATTCAGATATTTTTACAAAGGACCCGGAGAAAATTAAACAGGATATATTGGAAAGTGTGGCCGAACACGGCGCACTTTCATTTGAAAGTGAAATGATGAACGGGTTTGGTTTTTCAATCCTGCGCGACGGAGCTGCGCCAAAAAAAGAAAATGAGATTGATACGCAACGCGATTTCTGGCTTTATTACGGAACTACTACGGGAATATCATCTCACGGACATGCAGGTATGCTAAATTTAGGAATAGAGGCGTATGGACTCAACATGGCACCGGAGCTCGGGTATCCGGAGGAGACCGGTGCGAGTGCGCACAGAAACCAGTGGACGAGAATTACGCTCTCCCATAACACGGTGACGGTAGACGAAAAAGAGCAACCGAGAAATGCGACCGGCTCTACCGGCGCACCGCTTCATTTCGATGATGCGGGGAAAATAAAGCTTATGGACATTGATGCGCCGGGCGCGTACGCTGGAACATGTGATACTTACCGCCGCACGGTGGTTATGATTGCGGTGAATGATGAAGTAAGTTACGGTGTGGATTTCTTCCGCGTCAGGGGCGGAGATGACCACATTTACAGTTTCCATTCACAGTCGGACACGGTTTATGAGGCTTGCGGGTTGAATCTGTCCGAGCAGAAAAACAATGACGGAGAATGGATTGGCTCATATGCAGGAGCAGATGTGCCGTGGGGTGCGGATTTAAATGACCCGAATGACTCCAATGCTCCATTTGCAAGGAGAGGGTATACCTGGCTTGAAAAAATACGCAAGTATACGGCTCCGAGCGGGAAATTCAATGTGGATTATAAGATAACCGATTTCAGGAACACTCTGCCGTACGATATAGATTTACACTTAAACGTAACCGTGCTCAATGATGATCTTGACGAGGTAACGCTCGCGCAGGGAACCCCGCCGCGAGTATTCAATAATCCGGAAAAGCTCGAGTATTTGCTTGCGCGTAGAAGCGGTAAAAATTTAGATACGCTGTTTAATGTAGTATACGAACCGTATAAAGATGAGAAGTATATCCAAAATGTTGCAGCAAGTGCGCAGGTTAATACTGCGGAAGTGCCGCGTATTGAGCCTATAAGAGGAAGAGAGCGTGAAACAGACATTGCGCGGGTTGTGCGCGTAGAGCTTAAAGGCGGGCGCGTTGACTATATTGTTTATGCGACAAATAACACGGTAGAGTATGCAATTTATCAAGACGGGAAAGCTACTTCACCGATGTTTACCTTCCGCGGTTTTTTAGGAGTATATACCTTGGAAAGCGGCAAGAGAGCGCTTGCGTATGTAAATGACGGAGATGTTATCGACGATGTTGTGACACGGTCAGCATACATGGGCGAGGTAGTTGATTTTACGCGTAAGCTTTCAATGGAAAATTACATTACCGTACGCTTTGACAAAGCGGTGACCTTAGATACCGCGAGTTTGGCGGGGCGGCATATATACATTGGAAATGACGGATTTGAAAACGGTGTATATTTGATTAAAGGAACCAATGTCTGTGGAGAAAATGTAAGGCTCGACATCGGAGATGTGCCGCTCGTGCGCAGATATAAGGTGCGTGAGGATATGGATGCGGGATTTGTTTATAATATTGCGGAGGGGCAGAAATTCCGCATACCGCTCAGCTTTATTCAGAAAAACAACCGCACTGCGATTGCCGAACCGATATAACCGGCAAGGTCAGCTATCAGAGCGGCGGGAATGGCATAGCGTGTTTTGTTTATTCGGATTGCTCCGAAGTAGACGGCTATTGTATAGAAGGTGGTTTCTGCCGAGCCGAGCATGACTGATGCCATGCGGCCGATGAAGCTGTCTGGACCATGGGTTTTGATAAGCTCTGTACCTGCCGCAAGGGCGGCACCGCCTGAGAAGGGACGTATTATACCCATTGGTGCACATTCTGCCGGGATGCCGAAGAATGATGTTACAGGCTCTAAAAGCTTTGCGGCAAGGTCGAGCGCGCCGGACGCGCGGAGCATGTAAATTGCAGTCAGCAAGGCTACCATGGACGGCAAAATGTTGTATAGGATTTTTATACCGTCATATGCTCCTGCTATCATGGCATCGTACACATCGGTTTTTTTGAAAACTCCGTATAGCCCGACAAAAACTATTATTGCGGGAACTGCAATTGCAGAGAGAGTGTTCATTTTTCAATCCTCCGATTTACAAAAGAAGGCAGGGTCACTTCGCGCCCGCGATACATGCGGGAAAAAAACTTTGCTGCGATAATTCCTGCAATTTGGGAAATAATTGATGCAACCCACACCGCGGGTAGGATGTCAAAAGGGTTTTGAGCACCGTTTGCTGCACGGATTGCGCCTATTGTAGTCGGAATTAGCTGCAAAGAAGCGGTGTTTATAATTACCAGCATGCATAGGTCGTCGGATGCGGTCGGCGAACGGCTTAAGCGCTGCAGACCATGCGCTGCACGTATCCCTGCAGGGGTTGCGGCGTTTCCGAGGCCCAATAAGTTTGCGGATACGTTGGCGGAAATATCCGCCATGACATCCGGATGAGATTTTGCATTGGGAAACAGAAAACCTATTGCCGGAAGCATTAGCTTTGCAAGCTTCTCCATAAGGTCGGAGCGGCGCATTATCTCCATTATACCGCTCCAGAAAAGGACCATGCCCGCGATTGAAAGACACAACTCAACGCTTGCTTTAGCACCGTCCATTGCGGCATTACTCAGAATATTCAGCTTTCCGGTTGCGGCTGCGCAAACGATAGAAATTACAGTCATTGCTGTCCAAAGTTTCCCCATCATTTCGACAAAACCTGCCTTTTTATGTTATTTATTGCGCCGAAATGTGCGCTATTTTAAAGGTTTTTTGCGAGTTTCACTAAAAATTTACAAATTAGCAGTTGACATGGGTTTTTGGTGTTGATATACTAAAAAGGGACTGAGAAAAGAATGGAGGCTGTAAAGATGAAATCCACCGGAATTACGAGAAAAATAGATGAGCTGGGACGTGTTGTTCTCCCGATAGAGATTCGCAGAAAAATGAGTATCGGAGAGCGTGACTCTTTGGAAATTTATGTTGACGGCGATTCGATTATTCTGAAAAAGTATGAGCCGGCATGTATTTTTTGCGGTGACTCTAAAAACGTTGTAATGCATAAAGGGAAAAATGTATGCGCTGCTTGCGTGCGTGAACTCAGCGCGAAGTAAAGCTTTTCAGATGAAATGAGAAAAAAAGTGCCTGCCTTGTCAGTGTGCAAGGCGGGCTTTTATTTGAGTCAGGTAAAAGGAAGGGTAGGTTATATGCAGGATACTATTGCGGCGCTTGCCACTGCGCCGGTAAAAGGTGCTATAGGTGTATTGCGGATAAGCGGCGAGAATGCTACCGAGATTGCAGGAAAAGTTTTTTGCGGCAAACGCCGACTTAGGGATAACCCCAGGCAGATGCTGTATGGCGATTTTTTAAGCGGTGACGGTGTGGTTGTAGACCGGGGGCTTGCAGTGTTTTTTGCCGCGCCGGGAAGCTATACTGGGGAAGACGTGGTGGAGTTTTATTGCCACGGCTCAGTTACCGTGCTCGGCGAGATTTTAAATGCACTTTACCGCGCGGGTGCGCGGCCTGCAAAGCCGGGCGAGTACACAAGGCGGGCATTTTTAAACGGCAAGATGGATTTGACACAGGCGGAAGCGGTCATTGATTTGATAGATGCAGAGACTGTGCAGGCGGCAAAGAATGCAGCCGCTCAGCTTGAAGGTGTGATGGCGGAGAATATTTCGGCCGCGCGTGAGCCGCTTATTGATATTGCGTCCGAGTTTTATGCGTATGTGGACTATCCGGACGATGAAATTGAGCAGGATGAAATTGAGCGAGCTACAGATACATTGAGCCAAGTAAAAGAAAAGCTTTCAAGGCTCGCCGCGAGCTTTGAAAAAGGAAGACTTTTGCGCGACGGTGTCTCCTGCGCGATAATTGGGCAGCCGAATGTCGGAAAATCCTCCGTGCTAAATGCAATGCTGGGATATGAGCGGAGTATAGTTACCGACATTGCGGGCACTACGCGTGACACAGTTGAGGAGATTTTTAACTTGGGCGGGATACGTTTAAGGCTTATTGACACCGCGGGAATACACTCTACAGACGATGCGGTGGAGAGGCAAGGTGTAGAGCGCGCAAGGAAAGCTGCGGAAAATGCGGAGCTCGTTTTGGCGGTGTTTGACGGAGGCAAACAGATAGATGCAGAGGACCGCGAAATATTGGATATCCTTTCGGGGAAGAAAGCGGTTGGTATAATAAACAAGAGCGATTTGAGAGCCATGACGCTTGAGCAGGATATATCACAATACTTCTCCGGCAGGTGCTGCACGGTTAGTGCTAAAGAAAAGGTTGGGTTTGACCTGCTGCAAAAGATAATTGCGGAAATATTTGCGTTTGAGAGTATCCCGTGTGCGGGCGAAACCGTGACGAATCCGCGGCATGCCGCGGCGCTTCGAAGCGCTGCTGAGTATGTAGGTTGTGCTGAGCAGGCGCTTTGCTCGGGGCTTACGCCTGACGTGGCGGTAGGCGATATTGAGCATGCACTTAACGAACTTGAGGAGCTTACCGGACGACGTGCATCAGAGCAGGTGCTTGAGAGAATATTTGAGAGATTTTGCGTAGGAAAATAAAAAATCGGCGGAAAGGGTTTATAAGCCCATTCTGCCGATTTTTTTGCGAAAAAAACGTGCGCCGAAAGCTTCGGCGCACGTTAAACAAGCTATATCTTACTTGTGGTCAACAGAGTACATGTGCTTAATAAGCTCAAGAACCTTGTTGGAGTAACCGATTTCGTTATCGTACCAGGAAACAACCTTTACGAAAGTATCGGTCAGAGCGATGCCTGCGTCCTTATCAAAGATGGAGGTGCGGGTGTCGCCGAGGAAGTCAGAAGAAACAACTGCCTCTTCGGTGTAACCGAGGATGCCCTTAAGCTCGCCCTCGGAAGCCTTCTTCATAGCTGCGCAGATCTCATCGTACTTAGCCGGCTTTGCCAGGTTAACGGTCAGGTCAACAACAGAAACGTCCAGAGTCGGAACACGCATGGACATACCGGTCAGCTTGCCATTGAGCTCAGGGATAACCTTGCCAACAGCCTTTGCAGCGCCGGTAGAAGACGGAATGATGTTGCCGGAAGCAGCGCGGCCGCCTCTCCAGTCCTTAAGAGAAGGACCGTCAACAGTCTTCTGAGTTGCGGTTGCAGAGTGAACGGTGGTCATGAGACCGTCAGTGATGCCCCAGTTGTCGTTAAGAACCTTAGCGATAGGAGCCAAGCAGTTGGTGGTGCAGGATGCATTGGAAACAAAGTCCATATCCGGGGTGTATTTGTCCAGGTTAACGCCGCAGACGAACATCGGGGTGTCGTCCTTAGACGGAGCGGACATAACAACCTTCTTAGCGCCTGCTGCGAGGTGACCTGCTGCCTTTTCCTTAGTCAGGAACAGACCGGTGGACTCAACAACATACTCAGCGCCGAGCTTGCCCCACGGGAGGTTTGCCGGATCGCGCTCAGCAGAGATCGGAATCTCCTTGCCGTTTACGATGATAGCGTTGTCGGTAGACTCAACAGTGCCACTAAACTGACCATGCATAGTGTCATACTTTAACATGTATGCCAGGTAATCTGCCGGGCACAGGTCGTTGATGCCTACAACTTCGATTTCAGGATGGTTTACGCTTGCGCGGAAAACCATGCGGCCGATGCGGCCAAAGCCATTAATACCAATTTTAATGCTCATTATTGGTTCCTCCTGTAAAATTTTGTTACATAGCTTAACATGATATAGTATATACCAAAAGTTTCAATCTTACAAGCATTTTTTGTTAAAAATTTAACTTCATTTTTTCGATTTGTTTGGTTATTTTATTGTAATATAGCAAGATATAAAGTATAATATCAAAAAAAGAGGGGTGAATTACAGAATGAGAAACGATACATATGAAGTTTTGCTAAAGTGCTACGCGGATGCGCGAGAGGGTTTTGCAGTTGTTAAAGACCGGATTGTAAATTATTCAAACCGCGCACTTTTGAATATGGTGGGTGAGGATATTTGCGGAGCACCGCTGTGTGATATATTACCGTCGGAGATTTTTGATAAAATAAACAAGGCATATGCGGAGAAGAGAAGTGAGTATATAGAATGTGCGGAGGTTTTCGGCAGAACTGCGGATATACGTATGTTAAGGCACGGCAATGAGCTTGTTCTTATTTTCACCGACCTTGACGCGGCTATGCAGGAAATTCGCAAAAATGAAGAGTCTTTTAAAATATTAAAGAGTGCGCATAAGCGGCTCGTGGATTCAATAACGTCGGTGGATTCTGCTGCAGAGCTTATGGTAAAATGCATGGCACCCGATATTCCCGAGCCTGCTATAGCGTGGCTTAAAATGATAAATACGAGCGTTGGAAACATGGGTAGTGCACTCATGGATATTGTTGAGGTTATAGAGAGCCGCGAGGAAAATGCGGATAAAGGCTGTCACCTCGAGGATTTGACCGCGTGTGTACACGGTGTTGCCGAGCAGATGGCGAGAAGATTTAAAATAAAAGGGGCGAGCCTTGGAATATCATGTGAGCCGGAGAGAATAGTGTTTCCGATAAATCTTAAGTCGGTCGTCAATATTTTGCTCAGGCTTCTTGACTATATTGCGGATTGCACAAAACCCGGAGATACTGTCAGACTTTGCGTTAAAAGCTTTGAAAACCATGTTGAGCTGAGCGTCAGCGACTGTGCGGGAAATATCTCCGAGGAGTATCTGGAGTTTTTGAAAAATCCGCAGATTCAGGACATGGACAAGATGTTTAAAACATATGGGAACAATTTATATTTGGTCAGAAGAATCGCAGTGTTCTATGATGGATGCATGGATGCGGAAAACATAGGAGCGGGTAAAAGAATAACCGTAAAACTTCCACGCAAGCAAGTTTCAACGCACGTGCAACAGAGTATTAAGACTATGTCAAGGGACAATAATAAACCATGGTGGGAGAGAATATAGCGTAGATGAAAAAGCGATTGGAGTTTTCCAATCGCTTTTGGTGTTCTTTAGTTATTTAAAGCTCTTTCGTATCCTGTCAAACGCCTCTTCGACAACGGATTTTTGCGTTGCGAGATTAAATCTTATGTGGTGCTCGGCACCATCATAATCCATGTAATCCTTTGTATCGTAATAGCTGCCCGGGTCGGCGAACACCTGCCATTTTTGCGACATATGGTTTCTGAGTCCTTCTGCGTTGAGGCCGAGCTCGGAAATATCCGCCCACAAAAGGAAGGTTCCCTCAGGTTTTGCTGCGTAAATCGGCAGTCCGTCCAGATAATCGAGTGCAATTTTAAAGTTTCCTTCAACGTAGGAGAGCATACCCGTGTACCAGCCCTCACCTTTTGTATATGCGGCGGTCTGTGCAGCTCTGTCCGTTACTGCAGCCATACCGGAAGCGTAGCCGAATACATACAGCATGTCCGTAACTTTGCGGCGGATTTCGGCGTTGGGGATTATTGCACTGCCTATGTGGAAACCGCCCATGTTAAAGGTTTTGGAAGTTGAGAACACACTTACACTGCGGTCTTTTAGAAGCGGGATATCAACCGGCGAAATGTGTTTATTACCATCCCAAAGAATATCGCGGTGAATTTCATCAGCGATTACATAGACATCATATTTATCCGCCAAATGTGCGACAGTTTCCATTTCTTCCTTGGTCCATACACGGCCGGTCGGGTTGTTGGGTGCGCACATCATGAGGACTTTTGCACCGTCAGCAAAAGCTTTTTCCAGATGGTCAAAATCCATCGTGTATTTTCCGTTTTCGTAAGTAAGCCAGTTTTTAATTGGGATTCTTCCCATCATTGATGCGGTTTTTATAGACGGAGTGTGAAGCGGAGTCTGAATGACGATCTTATCGCCCGGATTGGTAAGCGCATACATTGCGCAGCGCATGGTATAGAGGACACCCGGCGTGTTTATAAGATGCTCTCTGGGCACGGTTTTGCCGGTACGGCGAGCTACCCAATTGAGTACCGCGTCGTAGTCATGCTCGCTGAGCATCTGATAGCCAAAATCGCGTTTTTCGGCTACATCCTTTATTGCTTGTTCTACCTCCGGTAAAACCGGGAAGTCCATGTCAGCAACAGTCATGGAAATTGCATTTTGCGGTATGTTTTCCCACTTTACGGATGCTTTGCGTCTGTCAAATGCTGCGTCGAAATTATACTTCACGATAAATCCTCCGTTTATATAATAAAATTTACAGACTGAGAATTAACATGGGAATTCTAACTCAAGAAAGCATATATGTCAATAAAAAATGTCCGAAAAAGAAAAGCCGAACCCCTGATTAATCGGGGATTTCGGCTTTTTATGTTAAAGTGATGTAACCGCTTCGGCTTCCTCGCGGGTAAGCTCTCCTGCGCCGCGTCCTGCGCGGGAAATATAGAATGACGGGGTTATACCCAGACGTGAAGAGTACGCGGTTTCGACATGTTTTATAAAATCGTCCACTCCGTCGGTCTTTACGATATTGACGGTGCAGCCGCCAAAACCCGCGCCTGTCATGCGTGCACCAACGGTTGCAGGGTGAGAGACCGCCAAATCAAATAAGGTATCCAAATGTTCGCCGGTCACTTCGTAGAGGTCACGCAAGGATATGTGAGAGGCTTTCATAAGCTCACCAAAACGCTTCAAGTCACCCTTGGCGAGAACTTCTGCGGATTCAAACGTGCGCGCATTTTCCTCTACCGCATGGCGTGCTCGCACAAACGGTATCGGGTCATCTTTAAACAGATGTTCATGTGCGTAGAACTCTTCGGGTGTGATTGCGCACAGGCAGCTTAACTCGGGGAGCTCCGTGCGGAGAAGCTCAAGTGCGCGCTCACTCTCTGCGCGGCGTTCATTGTACTTAGAGTCTGCAAGTCCGCGGGGTTTGTTGGAGTTTATTATAACCAAGGAGAAGTCGCCGAGGTTAAGCGGGACATATTTATGCTCAAGAGTATCGCAATTTAAAAGCATTGCATGGCCTTCTTTGCCGCAGGCAGAGGCAAACTGGTCCATAATTCCGCAGTTTAATCCGACAAAGCTGTTTTCCGTGCGTTGACCGATGATTGCAATTTCTTTCATTGACGGAGCATTTGTATCGGAAGAAAGACCGCACATAGCCACCGCGGTTGCTACCTCAATTGAAGCGGAGGAGGAGAGCCCTGAGCCAAACGGTACGGTGCCGTAATAGAGAAGGTCACAGCCGGGGACTGCAAAGCCGTCCGCCATAAGCTCGTGAGCGACACCTACCTGATATGAGCCCCAGCCTTTGCCGCGAAACAGCTTTAAGCGATTGAGCGGTGCGCACACGAGTGCACCGTCTACATCGTCGGCTGCGACTCGGATAACGCCGTCGTCATTTGTAGCTGCGAGGACGAGTGTAAATTGGGTGAGAGCGGCGGGGAAAACGCAGCCACCACTGTAATCTATATGCTCACCTATTAAATTCACGCGCGCGGGCGCGTAAAAGAAGCGTGGCTCTTTGCCCGGGTATAGGGCTTTGAATTTTTCAGTAAGACGAGAGAGCGTGTTCATTTACTTATCCTCCTTGCGCGCGCTCAGCATGCGGGCATATGCCTCGCGGAGTTCTTGCGCTTTTTCTTCAGGGCAGGTCGGGTTGCAACATGCCCATGCAGCGGTTTCACTTGATGCGCGCCACTGGATTTGGGTTTCACTGCGAAGCGGCGGATAGAACTCAATGTGGAAATGATAGTCCTTTGAACGGTCATCGACGTTTACCGGGCTTTGGTGCATTGCCATCATATAGGGCATTGGCTTATCAAAGAGTGCGTCCAAAGTTGCCGCGGTGTCACGTACTGCATTGGCGAGAGAGGTTTTCATTTCATCGCTAAACTCGGTTAAACAGGATACGTGATTTTTTGCCGCAATGCACACACCGTATACAAATTCGGCATAGTATGGAAGATAGGTGACAAAGTGCTCGTTTTCAAAAATTATGCGGCGACCGTCATTTATTTCGCCGGAGAGCATATCGCAGTATAAGCATTTGCCGGTTTTTGCATAGTACTCGGCTGAGGAATCAAGTTCAACCTGCAGTTTTTTGGGAATCCACGGATACCCGTATATCTGACCGTGCGGATGTGGCATGGTAACGCCGACAAGCTCACCGCGGTTTTCGAAAATAAGTATGTACTTAACTTCAGGGTCCTTGGCTATCTCCGAAAAACGCTCGCACCACAAGTCCACCAATTTGCGCACGTGCGGAGCACTGAGTTCCGGGAGCGTCTGAGTGTGGTTGGGTGAGTAGAGAATTACCTCGCACTTGCCGCGCAGCGGTGCGGTTTTATAAAGCTCATTTGCCACGTCGTCCGGCTCAGGCGGATTTGCAGAGAGCGCGGGGAAGTCATTATCATATTTTAATACTTCATAATTGTCGGGCACTTTTCCGGAGCCCGGGCAGAAGGGGCAAAAATCCTTCGGCATATTCGGTCGCTTCTGGCGTGAGGATACATTCATCACCCAGTCTTTTAATATTGGATTCCAACGAAGCTCGGCCATTTTTAAAGTCCTCCTGACGAGAATAAATTATATTATGTAAATAATTTTATAATTAAAATTTTGTTTTGGAAATGGAGTAAATTGCAAAAAACTTGTGCTTTTCTTGCATTAGTTTTCGGCAGAGCGAAAAAAATCAGCGCAAGGATTTGACGATTTGTGGTTAAAAAAACAAAAATAAAGTAAAATATTAAAATTTCTATTGAAATCAATGCGGTTTTCTATTAAAATATACACTGTTGAGTTTTTACTATAGTTTACCAATACAGGTAAATGATGTATGGGAGATGGCAAGTTGTATCATATTGTATTGGTAGAGCCGGAGATTCCGGCAAATACTGGAAACATTGCGCGCACATGCGCGGCGACCAAAAGTCAGCTACATCTTATAAAGCCGCTCGGTTTTTCGATAGACGATAAGCATTTGAAAAGAGCGGGGTTGGATTACTGGTCGCTTTTGAATGTAAAGGTATATGAGAACTTAGATGAGTTTTTTGAAAAAAACAGCGGTCCGTTTTATTACCTGACGACCAAGGCGCCAAAAAGCTATGCCGAGGTTGAATATCCCGACGGAGCGTATTTTATGTTCGGGAAGGAAACAAAAGGGCTGCCGGAGGAGCTTTTGTACAATAACCCGGAAAGGTGCGTCAGAATACCCATGCGTGCAGAGGCAAGGAGTCTTAATTTGTCAAACTCGGTTGCAGTAGTCGTGTATGAAGCTCTGCGTCAGGCTCAATTTGCAGGCCTTGAGGAGTGCGGCAAAATGGCGGATAAAGCTTAAGTTTTCCGCGGGCACACCCTTTAAATGTCACAATAATCGTATATTTCGGCAAAAAAAGGGGATAAATTAAATGTAATTAGGTGCAATAAATACATTGATACTTGCGCCTGTTTACTTTATAATGGTTAAGTTAGAAAAAAAGAATCAATCAAGAGGAGTGACTAAAATGACCTACAATAAGAAAAGTATTGAAGATGTTTCCGTATCCGGAAAGAAAGTTTTAGTTCGTTGCGACTTTAACGTTCCGCAGGACGAAAACGGCAATATCACCTCGGATAAGCGTATAGTGGCATCTCTGCCGACTATTGAGTATTTGCTCAAGCAGGGTGCTCAGGTTATACTCTGCTCTCATCTGGGCCGTCCGAAGGGTGAAGTAAACCCGAAGTATTCACTGGCTCCGGTTGCAGCTCGTCTCAGTGAGCTTCTGGGCATAGATGTTAAGATGGCAAAGGACGTTGTCGGCGAGGATGCAAAGGCTAAGGCTCAAGCTCTCAAGGATGGCGAGGCTATGCTTTTAGAAAACGTACGTTACCACAAGGAAGAGGAGAAAAATGACCCGGCATTTGCAAAGGAACTCGCTTCCATGGCTGAGATTTATGTAAATGATGCATTCGGCACCTCTCACCGCGCTCATGCATCCACTGCAGGTGTTGCAGATTATCTGCCAGCGGTTTGCGGATACCTCATCCAGAAGGAAATAAGCATCATGGGCGGAGCTCTCGAGAACCCGAAACGTCCGTTTGTTGCAATCCTCGGCGGTGCAAAGGTTTCTGACAAAATCGGCGTTATCAACAACCTCCTCGAGAAGGTTGACACTCTTATCATCGGCGGTGGTATGGCATACACCTTCGTAAAGGCACAGGGTGGCGAAATCGGCGCATCCTTGCTCGAAGCTGATAAGATGGATTATGCAAACGAGATGATTGCAAAGGCAAAGGATAAGGGTGTAAATCTGCTTATCCCGACCGATACGGTTATCGGCGATAAGTTTGCTGCTGATGCAGAGTCCAAGGTTGTTCCGACCGGTGAAATTCCGGAAGGTTGGATGGGTCTTGACATTGGTCCGAAGACTGTTGCGGCTTTCTCCGATGCGGTTAAGAACGCAGGAACTGTTATCTGGAACGGCCCGATGGGCGTATTTGAGTTTGAAAAGTTTGCAGAGGGCACCAAGGCGGTTGCTGCAGCTATTGCTGACAGCGGTTCTATCAGCATCATCGGCGGCGGTGACAGTGCATCTGCTGTAAAGAAGCTCGGCTTTGAGAAGAAGATGACACATATTTCCACAGGCGGCGGCGCATCTCTTGAACTGCTTGAAGGTCTGGCTCTGCCGGGAATTGCTTGCCTGCAAGATAAATAAGATTATTTAAGTTTATTATATTTTTTTAACATAGATAAGGAGTCTAAGCATGAACAGAAAATACCGTAAGACAATAATCGCCGGAAACTGGAAGATGAACAAAACTCCGGCAGAGGGAAAGGCACTGATTGAAGAGGTTAAGGGCATTGTCGGAAAGCAGAAATGGTGTGACGTTGTAGTTTGCGTTCCGTTTGTAGACATCCCTGCTGCTATTCGCGCAACCCGCGATGCAAAAATCGCAGTTGCTGCTCAGAATATGCACTATGAGAAGTCCGGCGCATTCACCGGTGAAGTTTCCGCTGATATGCTCAAGGAGCTTGGTGTAAAGTATGTAATTATCGGTCACAGTGAGCGTCGCCAGTACTTCAATGAGACTGATAACACCGTAAACTTAAAGATTAAGGCAGCTCTTGAAGCAGGTCTTCGCCCGATTGTATGCGTTGGTGAGACTCTTGAGCAGCGCGAGGCAGGCATCACCGAGGAGCACATCACCATGCAGGTTAAGATTGCTCTTCGCGATATTGCACCCGAGCAGATGAGAAAAATTGTTTTTGCTTATGAGCCGGTTTGGGCTATCGGCACCGGAAAGACTGCTACAGCTGAGCAGGCTGCAGAGGTTTGCGGTCTTATCCGTGCAGTAATCCGCGCAAAATACGGCGCACGCTGCGCACGTTCAATCACAATCCAGTACGGCGGCTCAATGAATGCAAAGAATGCAGCAGAGCTTCTCAGCCAGTTGGATGTCGATGGTGGCTTAATCGGCGGCGCATCTCTCAAGGCTGAAGATTTTGTAGCAATAATCAATGCTGCAAATCAGTAATCATAAATCAATAAGGACTTGATTTAAATGGATATGAAAACACCGATTACTCTTATTATAATGGACGGCTTCGGAATTGCACCCGCATGTACGGGCAATGCAATTCGCGGTGCCAAAACCCCGAATATAGATAAGATTCTGGAGGCAAACTCCAACTGCCGCCTGAACGCTTCGGGACTGGATGTAGGTCTGCCTGAGGGTCAGATGGGAAACAGTGAGGTTGGTCATACCAATATCGGCGCAGGACGTGTGGTTTTCCAGGAACTTCCGCGTATTACAAAATCAATTGCAGACGGTGATTTCTTCAGAAATGAAGTACTTCTCGGCGCGATTGAAAACTGCAAGAAAAACGGCAGCGCACTGCATCTTATGGGACTTATGTCCGACGGTGGTGTGCACAGTCACAACACCCATCTTTGGGCATTGCTCGAGCTTGCAAAGCGCGCGGGACTTACAAAAGTATACATCCATTGCTTTATGGATGGACGCGATGTTTCCCCGACCTCGGGATATGACTTTGTTAAGGAATGTGCTGAAAAGTGCAAGGAGATCGGCGCAGGTGAGATCGCGACCGTTATGGGACGTTATTATGCAATGGACCGTGACAACCGCTGGGACCGCGTTGAAAAGGCGTATCGCGCAATGGTAATGGGCGAGGGCAATCAGGAGAGTGACCCGCTCAAGGCTATCCGCGATTCCTATGATAACGGAAAGACCGATGAGTTTATCGAGCCGACAGTATGCACCCAGGGTGCAGGAATAAAAGAGAATGATTCGGTAATATTCTTTAACTTCCGCCCTGACCGTGCACGTGAAATCACGCGCACATATGTTGACCCTGATTTTGACGGATTTGCAAGACCAAACGGCTTTTTCCCGCTCTACTACGTCTGCATGACGCAGTATGACGCGCAGATGCCAAACGTCAATGTCGCATTCCGTCCGCAGTCACTTACAAATACCTTCGGCGAATACATCAGCAAGCTCGGCTTTAAGCAGCTGCGCATTGCGGAGACTGAGAAGTATGCTCACGTAACATTCTTCTTCAACGGCGGTGTAGAAACCATGTACGAGGGTGAGGACCGTGTTCTCATAAACTCCCCCAAGGTTGCTACCTACGATATGAAGCCGGAAATGAGCGCGGTTGAGGTTGCCGATAAAGCGGTTGAGCTCATCGCAGCGCAGAAGTATGATGTTGTGATATTAAACTTCGCAAACTGTGATATGGTCGGTCATACCGGTGTATACGATGCGGCTGTCAAGGCGGTTGAGACGGTTGACGAGTGCGTAGGTCGCGTGGTTGAAGCTACCCGCGATGTAGGCGGTATTTCGGTAATTACCGCAGATCACGGTAATGCAGACTGCATGGAAGACGATGAGTGCTGCGTATTTACCGCGCATACCACCAATCCGGTTCCGTTTGTAATCGTCGGCGCGAATGTCTGCTTGAAAGACGGACGTTTGGCTGATATAGCACCCACTATGTTGGATTTGATGGGCATCAATCCACCGCCTGAAATGGACGGCGAGACGCTTATCATTCATTAATATCAAAAAATAAAAAGAAAAGGAGATATAAACATGAAAAAGTTCGCAGAAATTGTTGACGTAGTAGGACGTCAGGTTATCGATTCCCGCGGAAATCCTACTGTAGAAGTTGAGGTATATGTAGACGACGGCATCAATACTTACATGGGCCGCGCTGCGGTTCCGTCAGGTGCCTCTACAGGTGCATTTGAGGCTTGTGAGCTTCGCGACGAGGACAAGAGCCAGTACATGGGCAAGAGCGTAAATAAGGCTGTTGAAGCTGTCAACACCGAGATTGCTGA
Source organism: Eubacteriales bacterium (assembly GCA_045636205.1). Taxonomy (GTDB): domain Bacteria; phylum Bacillota; class Clostridia; order Oscillospirales; family JAAYXM01; genus JAZRUF01. The sequence continues at coordinate 15,042 of JAZTXE010000070.1, read as the reverse complement.
TGCTATTATCGGCCTCAACGCTCTCGACCAGGTTGAGATTGACAATATCATGATCGACCTCGACGGCACCCCGAACAAGTCCCGCCTGGGCGCAAACGCAATTTTGGGCGTATCCCTGGCTTGCGCAAAGGCTGCAGCAGAGGCTCTTAACATGTCTCTATATAACTATATCGGTGGCTGCAACGCAAACACTCTGCCGGTTCCGATGATGAACATCTTAAACGGCGGCAAGCATGCTGACAACAGCGTTAACATTCAGGAATTCATGATCATGCCGGTCGGCGCTGAGACCTTCACCGAAGCTCTCCGCTGGTGTGCTGAAGTTTTCCACAACTTAAAGAGCGTTCTCAAGGCAAAGGGCTACAGCACTGCTGTAGGCGATGAGGGCGGTTTTGCTCCCAACCTCAAGAGCGACGAGGAAGCTATCCAGGTTATCATCGAAGCTATCGAAAAAGCAGGCTACAAGCCGGGCGACGATTTCCGCATCGCTATCGACGCTGCTTCTACCGAAATGTTCGAAGAAGCTAAGAAGATTGGCAAGGACGGCTACTACTTCTGGAAGTCTGACCTGTTCAAGACCCGCGAAGAGATGGTTGCATATTGGGAAGACCTTGCAAACAAGTACCCGATCATCTCCCTCGAGGACGGCGTAGCAGAGGAAGACTGGGAAGGCTGGAAGATTCTGACCGACAAGCTCGGCAAGAAGATTCAGCTGGTTGGCGACGACCTGTTTGTTACCAACGTTGAGCGCCTTGAGAAGGGCATCGACATGGGCGTTGCTAACTCCATCCTCATCAAGGTAAACCAGATTGGTACTCTGACCGAGACCTTAGAGGCTATCCAGATGGCTAACCGTGCAGGTTACACCGCTGTTACCTCTCACAGAAGCGGTGAGACCGAGGACGTTACCATCGCTGATATCGCGGTTGCTACCAACTCCGGCCAGATTAAGACCGGTGCACCGAGCAGAACCGACCGTGTTGCTAAGTACAATCAGCTTCTCCGCATCGAGGAAGAGCTCGGCACAGCAGCAAAATATCCGGGACTCAAGGCTTGGTTCAACCTTAAGTAAGTTAAAACTTAAAAGTAAAAAGCGAGCAGTTTAAAAACTGCTCGCTTTTTTGTGGTGCTTTGATATATAGATGACAAAGAGCCTTCCCCTATAGGGGAAGGTGGGTTGCGAAGCAACTCGGATGAGGTGGAATTGTAGAGGCGGATGCCTACATCTGATAGTTGAATTAAAATCTGTGCGATGTGGGATACGTATGCCCACAACACCTCATGAGTCACTTTGTGACAGTTGTCTCGCTGTGGCTCGGTCATGGATTGTCATTCATTGCAAAACCGCCGCTAAAGCTACCTCAAGGAGAAGCCCCTAAAAGATTTTATTCCTCAGCGGTTATTATAAAGTTAACGGTTTCGGCATCTGCGTCTGCGGATGCTACTGCGGTGAAAGCTATTGCAGGGAAGTCCTCGGTAAAGCCGGGGGATTTAAGATTTAAATCTTTAAGGACCGCTTTGGCTTGTACGCGGAGCCGTCTCTCGTCTGAAAGAGATACAGGGGATTCCATTACGATGAGCGGGATTATGCCGGAATCCTCGTTTGCAAGAGCGATTGCGTGGAGCTTTGTGCCCGGCAGACTCTCAGGAACGTAGGGGAGCGGATACTGCTTCTGGAACTCGGTCGCGGTTTTATAGTAGAAGTCCTCCATATCCATATAATTGTCATACACCAAAGCGTTTCCCGGACGCATGGTCAGATTGAGCATAAGAGAATAGATATACGAGGAAAGGAATTTGCCGTCCTCGCTTGCCTTGACGGCTTTTTCGAGTATCGCGCGTGCGTCCTCGCCGTTATACTTAACGTCTGATGCGTCAACCCACACGATTTCCCAATTACCGCCGTCCTTCGCGCAGAGGAGGGATACCATGTGTGTAACTTTGTCTACATAAGAAGTCTTGCCGTCTTCGGTGGTATACAGAGCCAGATACATTTCATCGCTTGCGGGGGTAAGCTCAACGCCTTCCTCTGCAGTTTCGGATTTTTTGAACATCTTGGTTACAGTGTCCGGCTTTACGTCCTTGATATAGTAACTGTCATAGAGTGTAAAAGCAGCGTTTTGGGAAACGAATGAGTTTGCAAACTGTTTAAGCTGTTCATTGGTGGTTTCAAAATCGTCATCGAGATATGTTTTGATACCTTCGGGATTTGCACTCGTGAGATATTCCTCAAATGCTGTGGTTATTTCGCCCAAAGTAGTTTTTGTAGCCTCGTCCATCTCGTCATTTTTCGTAAGATAAAATTCCTCGGTTTCGGTGGTAATTGGTTTGTCATAATTACAACCTGCCAGGGCAAAGAGGAGGGAGAGTGCCATAATTCCGGATACAATTCTGCGTAAAGTAAGATTTTTCATTGTTGTGTCATTCCTTTTAAAGTGAGATTTATTTATAGCGATTGTATTTTCGCTCGTATTCGTTTCTTCTGCGCTTGCGGCGCTTGTGATAATATATTTGTTTGCGGATATAAATTACGATAACAAGAAGTATAAATCCGCCAATGGGCACTAAAATTATAATGCCTAAAATCTTAAAAATCAGCGCGATGACCGAGCCCTTTTTTTCGGGACTCGACGGCACATCCGCGGTTTTTAAAGCTGCCGCTTCAGAGGCTAAAGTATAGTCAAAGCTTCCGATTTCAGGGTGCATACACGTGGTCGATTCGTCAAGTGAGAGTTTAAGGGATATTTTAAAATCCCTGTTAAAATTGCCCGACGCAACGATGCTGCGCTTTACATCTGATATATCCACGCTGTTGTGAAGAAGAAAACGCGCACCGTTTTCCATCTTCAAATCGAAAGTTTGGGTGTTTCCGCGGCTGTCGGTAACTTCGGTCTTTTCCGATGATAGTTCCTCGGCGGAAATTTCAAAGCTTGAAAAATTTTCAAAGCCGTAATCCAAAAGCGCTTTGGTGTCATGGTATTTGTCATTTAGCTTGGGGCTTTTCATGACAACTGCAATCAGCGTTATACCGTTTCGCTCGGCGGCGGTTACAAGTGTGTATTGAGCCACGGTAGTGTAGCCCGCCTTGCCGCCGATAATTCCATCGTAGTAGAACTTCGGGTCTATAAGCATACTGTGCTGATTTGCAAAGTAGCGCGTTTCCTTTTGCTTGTTGTTTGGCGGCATTTCATAGGTTTTGGTTCCGATAATCTCGCGGAATTTATCAATCGTCAGCGCGTGGCGCATTATCATCGCCATGTCATACGCGGTGGTATAGTGAAGCTCGTCCTTGAGACCGTTTGCGTTGTTGAAGTTTGTATTCTTAGCGCCCCACTCCGCGGCTTTTTTGGTCATAAGCTCGGCGAATGCAGGGATTGAGTCACTCACGTGCTCGGCAATTCCGTTGCAAGCATCGTTTGCCGACATCAGCATCGCCGCGTAAGCCGCATGCTCGAATGTTATTTCCTCACCGCCGGTAAGTGCGATATGCGAAGTGTCACGCCCGACGCTGGATACCGCTTCTTCCGACATAACAAGTTTATCCGAAAACTCCGCGTTTTCCAGACCCAACGCTACGGTTATAATTTTGGTTATACTAGCGGGAAACTGTTTTTTATCCATCTGCTTTGAATATAAGACCTGACCCGTGTCTGCATCTAAAAGCACGGCGGAATCTGAAACAAGGCTTGGCGGAGCCTCGGTTGCCTGCGCTGTGGGAGAAGGGAGAGATGATATGCACAGCAGAACGGTTATGATTAAAGCTAAAAGCCGATTGCGGTTCATTTAAAAACTCCTATCGCTTATTTATTAATAAGTATCGCCAAGTTGTATGCGTCATATACCGCGCCGCTTCGCACTCCTCACATCCTCGCCGTAAAAGAGCAGAGTCAAATAATCGCCTGAAAGGCGGGAGTGGAGCTGAGCGCCGTAGCGTTTTAAAATATCGGCAAGGCTTAAGTTGGAGCATACTATGGTTTTCTTGCCGCTTAAAAGGCGAGTGTTAATTAAGTTATAGAGAACCGATGTTGTAAACGCGGTGTTCATTTCACAGCCTAAATCGTCAAGGATTAAAAGGTCGCAGGAAATATAGCTTTTTGTGCCAATGCCGGATGTGTCGCGCCCGAACTTTTCATCCTCGTATTTTGAGAAGACCGAGAAAGCCGTGTCATAAACAACCGTTGCGCCTGAGGAGATGACCTCACCTGCGATAGCCGAGGCGAGCATGGTTTTACCCAGGCCGTTTCCGCCGGACATAAAAAGGTTTTCTGAGCTTTTGTCAAAGTGCTTTGCGTACTCCGCGCAGAAATTATATACCTCTTCCATCTGGTCGTAAGCGGAAATGCCCACGCCGGGAATAGGGGTCTTTGAATAGTAATCAAGTGAAAAATCGTCAAAGGAACTCAAAGTACCTGCAAACATCTGGCGTAAGCTGTCACTTTGCGCTGCGCGGTAAGCGTCAATAAGGCAGGTGCAGGGAGAGCCGCTTACGTATCCGGTGTCCGAGCAACGCGCACAGTCATAATGTGTGTCCATATAATCATATGAATATCCGTGGGAGACCAAAAGTTCTGCGCGCTCACGCTGCAGGTTCAGATTATGGTCACGCACCGCGTGTATCATGGGTTCTGCATTATTGCCCGAAGAAAAGGTGGATTTAATGATATTGAATATAGTCGAGCGCAGCTCACCGTCTATTTCCGCGATACGCGGTAGTTTTTCGTATATTTCGGCTTGACGTGAAGCCGCTTCGGTTTCGTATTTAAGCCGTTTTTCGTCAAACTCACGCACAACGCTTCCTAAAATCTGTCCATCAAAGGTCATTGTCCTTCACCTCGTTTCCTCCTGTTTATCTCTCTTAGAGCAATAACCGATGCAAGCTCGTCCTGATTGAGCTTGTGTGTACTTGCGCAAGGCTTATTTGCGCGCGCACTTTCACCGGATTCAATATCCTGCACGGTTTTAAAACCTTTTGCATGCCAGCTCTTTAAAATACTGTCCATATACTTCCATTTGAGTGAGCCGGTTTTGACGACGGTTATGTCATATGCGTTTAATATAAGATCATCACTTATATCAAGTGCTATCCAGTCTGACAGATAACGCGACTCTGTTGCAGAAAGAGCTCTGCCGCTAAGGTGCAGCAGCCGCGCAATCTGCGCCATACGTGTGCCGCGCATTTCCTGTTCTTTCAGGTAATCCTCCGCCTGAGCTTGGGTGAGTATACCGAGGTTTAACCACAAGCGCGCACGCTGCTCAATGGCGCGCATGGTGGGTTTTCGGGTTGCACCGTATTTTTTTTGAGTTTCGTCAATACAGCTGGTTATAAGAAGGCAAATAACATCTGCGGGAAGGCCCATCCAACTGTAAATCCCCAAAAGTGTTTGCGTATCAACTGTGGATAGAACTTTGCCCAAGCGCTGTTGAGTGAAGTCAAGCAAATAACGGAAAGAGCTGTCACTCTTTACCGCGTCAGTTACGTCACTGCATGTGTATTCGGGAATGCAGTCCGGGCGTTCAAGGATTTTTTCCTTGGGCGCACCTGCGTCGATAAGTCCGTTCTTTGACAGGATGTCCAGACATTCGGAAAGCCTCGATGCACTCATTTTAAGGTTCAAAGCCGCGGCGCAGTCGTCAAACTCACCGTCGTGAGACAGTATATATAAATATGTAAGCGCCGCGCCACCGTCGCCAATATCCAGCAAATTGTCTATTGCGCGGGCGGGCACGAGAATATCCTGTTTTTTAGAAACCTTGATTTTTCTTACTGCCATGAAATTATCCCCACAAATTAAAAATACACAACTATTATTATACAGATTTTTTTGTCTTTCGTAAACCATTAAAAAAACTTTTCGTGCAAAATTTCGAAAAAGTTGCTATAATAACCTAAGAGAAAAAAACGCAGAGCGTTTTTTCGCGTTGAGGACGTGCTTGCTCCTGCAAGTGCAACACATAGAATTTTCATATCAGGAGGATTTTAAAATGCAGTTTATGGACAATATGGAAGCCTTGATAGATGTTTCCGACATGCAGCTGAGAACTATTGAAAAGCACATGAAAAACGGTGTGGTGTTCTGCGATATGGGCGCGGTTATATCAACAGATGCAATTATAGGCGAGGGGACCAGGATTCTCCCCGGAGTAGTTATTATGGAAGGGGTCCACATAGGAAGAGACTGCGTCATAGGCCCGAATACCGTGCTCGAAAACTGCAATATCGGGGACGGGGTCAGCATCAACGCATCGCAGATTTACGACAGCAGCGTAGGCTCAAAGACCACTGTAGGCCCGTTTGCGCATATAAGAAACCACTGCGAAATCGGAGAAGGCTGCAGAATAGGAAATTTTGTTGAGCTTAAAAACTCCAAAATAAAAAACCGGAGTAAAATGTCACACCTGTCGTATATCGGAGATACCGACATGGGTGAGAATGTAAACATGGGTTGCGGAACCATAACCGTAAACTATGACGGTGTCAACAAATCGCGCACCGTAATCGGTGATAATGCATTTGTCGGCTGCAATTCGAATCTTATAGCACCGGTGACGGTCGGATGCGATACATTGGTCGCCGCGGGGACAACCGTGCATGAGGATGTACCCGACGGTGCGCTGGTAATTTCGCGACCCAGGCAAACCGTTAAGCCGGAGGCGGCAAGGCGGATATTCAAAGTAAAGCGCGAAAACAAAAACAAATAGTTAAAATATACGGTGGAACAATATGTCTATATTTGATTTGTTTAAAAAGATAGAAAAAGAAAATGAGGTAAGCTTCGGCGCGCCCGAATGGCTGATAGTCGGCTTGGGCAATCCGGGGGATAAGTACGAAACCACGCGCCATAACGCGGGGTTTCTCGCCATGGATGTGCTTGCATCGCGCTTTAACATAAGGGTCAGCCGAATGAAATTCAGTGCACTCATAGGTCAGGGTACTATAGCCGGGAAAAATACCGTGCTTATGAAACCGCAAAAGTTTATGAACCTTTCCGGTGAATGTGTGCGTGATGCGGCAAAATTTTATAATTTGCCGATGGACAGGGTTATAGTGATGTATGACGATGTGTCTTTAGAGCCGGGGCGCATCCGCGTGCGCGCCAAAGGAAGTGCGGGTGGGCATAACGGTATAAAAAATATTATAGCTCAGTGCGGAAGCGATGTATTCCCACGCGTAAAGATAGGTGTGGGCCAAAAGCCGCATCCGGATTACGATATGGCGGATTGGGTGCTGAGTAATTTCTCTAAAGACGATCAGGTGGCACTTGCTCCGGCACTTGACAATGCGGCATCTGCGGCAGTGGCCGTGATGACCGATGGAGTTGCGGTTGCATCAAATCGTTTTAATGCTGCAGGTGCATAATTTTAAGTATGGTGAATATTAATGCTCTCATTGATTGATTTTCTTAAAAAAAGCCCTGATATTCAGGATATATTGAAGAAATTGGAATCCGGAGAAAATCCATTGTTGGTCTCCGGTTTGTCGCATATACATAAGCTTTTGTGTGCGGCAATTGTAAGGCGGATTACCGGTCGCCAGGTATGTCTTGTGTATCAGGATGATTTTGACGCGCGCAAGGTGACGCGGGATATATCTACGCTTTGCGAAGAAGAGCCTGTGATTTTAGCCCCGCGCGAGTTTACGTTCCACAACGTTTCAGGTGCATCAAGAGACCGCGAACATGAGAGGATAGCCACCCTGAATTCACTTGCAAGCCACCGTGCGGGTATAATACTTACATGTCCGCAGGCACTCGCACAGAGAACTCTCGCCGTGCAAGAGCTTCGGTCGCGCACGGTGACGGTTAAATCCGGCGGGGAATATAAGCTCGACGAGCTTATAAAAACTCTCGTAGAGCTTGGATACAAGCGCTCAGAGCAGGTAGAGGTTCCGGGGCAATTCGCGGTGCGTGGCGGAATACTTGATGTTTTCTCGCCCGGTGCGGAAAACCCGGTAAGAATTGAGTTTTGGGGCGATGAAGTAGATGCGATGGGAGAATTTGATGCGGAAACCCAGCGAAGAATACTCAATCTTCAGACAACCTCGCTTTTGCCTGCGATAGAAACCTCGGTAACCGATGAAAAATTGCATGAACTTGCGGGCGAATTAAAGATATTAAGAGAAAAACTGATAAAATCTAAAAAAGAAAGCCCGGAGCTTGTAAATTCGCTGACACAGGATATTTCACTTTTAGACAGCGGAGAGCGTTTTGCGTGGATTGACAGGTATCTGCCTATACTGTCGGGCGAATTTGTTTGCGCGGCGGATTATCTGTCGCAGGATGCGGTTGTGATGATTGACGACGCGGTCAGGGTAAAGGAAGCGGCAAAACGCGTTGAAGAGCAGCACTATGAGGATGTGAAAATGCTGCTTGATGCGGGAATCCTACACCCGAAATACTGCGAATTTATGCTCTCGTTTTCCGAGCTTGTGCCATTTTTGGCAGAGAAAAGCTTGGTCTACCTTGAAAATTTCACAAGGTCAACATACCCGATTGCGCCTAAGGGCATTTCAAATCTTCTGGCAAAGCAGCTTCCAAGCTACGGTGGAAATATAGAGGTTGCGTGCAGTGACATTGAAAACTATCAGAACGAACAATACTCGGTAGTCGTGCTGTGCGGCACGGATAATTCCGCTCAGGCACTTCGCGATGTGCTTGTAAATCACGGAATCAAGGCGGGGTTTGACCGTGCCCTTTCCGAAATTCCCGAGGGCGGGCAGACGATTGTCGCGCGCGGGATGCTCTCAGCCGGCTTTGAGCTTCCGGGTGATCGGATTGTATTTATGGCCGAAGGTCAGATTGTTGCGTCTTCAGGCAGGGGAAGAGTGCGCACCGGAAAGAATAAATCAAACCGTCAAAGAATAGAAAATTATCAGGATTTATCCGTAGGCTGCCTTGTGGTTCATGACCAGCATGGAATAGGTCGTTTTGCGGGTATAGAAAAGATACAGGTTGATAGTGTACAAAAGGACTATATAAAAATTATATATGCGGGTACAGATGCGCTCTACGTGCCGGTAACTCAGCTTGATATGGTTTCAAAATATATCGGCGGCGGTGAGGATGCGCCGATAAAATTAAGCCATCTGGGGGGTACGGATTGGCAGAGGGCGAAATCCCGTGCCAAGGGCGCGGCTAAGGACATGGCGGAGCAGCTTATAAAGCTATATGCCGAGCGTCAGAACAAGGTGGGCTATGCTTTCCAACCTGACTGCACATGGCAGAAGGAATTTGAGGATTCGTTTGAATACGACGAAACCAATGACCAGCTGCGGTGCAGTGATGAAATTAAAAAAGATATGCAGTCAACCCATCCGATGGACAGACTCTTGTGCGGTGATGTAGGATTCGGTAAAACCGAGGTTGCGCTGCGCGCTATTATGAAGTGCGTGCTCGGCGGTAAGCAGGCAGCGATACTTGTCCCGACCACGGTGCTTGCGCAGCAGCACTATGTTACAGCCACGCGCAGGTTTGCAAACTATCCGATACGCATAGCGCAGATAAGCAGGTTTTCTACTCCAGCTCAGAGCCGTGAGGCACTCAGGAAACTAAGCACCGGTGAGCTTGACGTAATTATAGGAACGCACAAGCTTTTGCAAAAGTCTGTGCAGTTTCACGACTTAGGGCTTCTTATAGTGGATGAGGAGCAGCGCTTCGGAGTAAGCCATAAAGAGAGGCTCAAGGAAATTGCAACCGATGTGGATGTACTTACTCTTACCGCAACGCCGATTCCCAGAACGCTTAATATGGCACTGTCGGGTATACGCGATATGTCTATAATAGAAGAACCGCCGAGAAATCGCCACCCGGTACAGACATATGTTTTTGAGCACAACTGGAATGTAATATCCGACGCAATCCGCCGTGAAATATCGCGTGGCGGGCAGGTTTATTATCTGCACAACCGCGTGGCATCCATCGATGCTACAGCGGGAAGATTAGCGCGCCTTATCCCAGATTTGACGGTGGGCATAGCGCACGGTAAGATGAATGAGGATGAACTCTCCGAAGTCATGCAGCGCATGGTCGAAGGTGAAATTCAGGTGCTCGTATGCAGTACAATTATCGAGACCGGAATTGATATTCCAAACGTAAATACGCTTATTATAGAGGATGCAGACCATTTGGGCCTTTCTCAGCTTCATCAGTTACGCGGGCGAGTTGGACGTTCACCCAGGCACGCGTTTGCGTATCTTACCTATCGCAGAGGCAAAGCACTCACCGAGGTTGCTGAGAAGCGGCTTTCCGCAATACGAGAGTACGCTGAATTCGGTTCTGGCTTTAAAATAGCAATGCGCGACCTTGAAATACGCGGTGCGGGAAACATTTTAGGCTCGGAGCAAAGCGGGCATATGATGAGCGTAGGGTACGATATGTACTTAAAGCTTCTTGAGGAAGCCGTGCAGGAGGAAAAGGGCGAAAAGCCGACAAGACCAAAGGAGTGCACCGCGGATTTGACCGTGTCTGCAAACATCCCTGAGTCATATATCAAATCGCCCGAGCAGCGCATGGATTTGTACCGCCAGATTGCCTCCATATCCGATGAAGACGAAGCGGAGGATATGATAGACGAGCTGTGCGACCGTTTTGGCGAACCGCCAAGGAGCATGCTCATACTTATTGATATATCCATGCTCCGACACAATGCTGCGAAGGTCGGAATATCTGAGATAACCCAGAAGGGCGGACTTCTTAAAATAACCATGTATGACCCCGAGTTTGCGTGGATTTCGGATTTGTGCTCTAAAAAAGAGTACAAGGGCAGAATTCTTTTAAACGCGGGGCAGGAGCCGTATTTGACGCTCAAGCTCAAAAATGGGGAGGATGTTCTTGATACTGCAAATAAGTTTGTAAAAGATTACGGCGAGGCACGTGAAAGAATAAGAGGCGAAAAAAAATATACTGAATAATTTACAAATAGTTTGCTTTTTAGGATGCTTTTGTGATATACTATTTAATGATATATTCTCAATAAAAAATGTAATACCAAAGGGGATGCATACCAATGAAAAAAATTAAAATCAGCGCGCTTATCCTTTCTTTGGCCATGGTTGCAACACTGTTTGCAGGCTGCGGTCAGAAGAGTGACACTCTTGTCACAATCGACGGCAAAGCAATGCCGGAATATATGTTTGAGTACTTTGTTCAGTCCATGGCAAACAGCTATGCAAGCCAGGGTATGAATTTGGCAGATTACTTAGACGAAGACGCGGGTGACGGTATGACCGTTGACGAGCTCATGAAGTCACAGATTGTTGAGACTTTGAAGACATACGTTGCATGCGAGAAGCTTGCAGAGGAAAACGGGCTTGCTCTTACCGATGCTGAAATCAAGGCTCTTGATGATACCAAGCAGCAGCAGATTGAAGATGCGGGCGGACGACGTGAGTTTGTAAAGCAGCTTGAGCAGGCTAAAATTCAGGAAGAGGCTATTGATGTTATGAGCCGCTACGGTGCGGTTTATGAAAAGGTGTATACCGGTTTGTTTAGCCAGGGCGGAAAGTTTGCACCGTCTACTGAAGAGGTTGTAGCAAATGTTCTTCCGGCGAATATCCGCGTAAAGCATGTCCTGATTCAGGCAACTAAGGACAGTGAAGATTACGACTCCAAGAAGCAGACCGCACAGCAGGTTCAGGCTCGTGCAGCTGCAGGTGAGGATTTTGACGCACTTATAGCAGAGTTTAACGAGGACCCGGGAATGGAGACATACACCGAGGGCTATATGTTTGATTCTACGGGTGCAAATTTTGACGGAAGCGGCACTATGGACAGCACCTTTACAAACGGCGCGTTTGCGCTTGACGTAAACGGTGTAAGCCCGATTGTTGAAACATCATACGGTTTCCATATAATTAAGCGTTTGCCGCTTGATGAGGCATATATCGCTGAACATATGGACACCTTCATGGCTCCGGTTGCAGATGTTGTATTCCAGGAAAAGGTTATGGAGATTGCAGAGGGTCTTACTGTTGTTGAGACTGATGCGTATAAGAACTTCAGCCTTAAGAATCTCTTAGGCGCAAGCGAGTCTGATGATGGGCATGACCACGGCAGCACAGGAACAATTGAGCCGACTGATGATGGCGCAGCAGATGATGCAGCGATTTCACTCGAGCCGGTAGACGATGGTGCGGCTGAATAATTAAAAAAGTTTTTAAATTCCCAATGCAAAACGCATTGGGAATTTTTTTGTCTTATAGTACAAAAATTTATTTCCCATAAGTTCTCTTATTTCCCGACAATACTCTTCCCAAACTGAGGGTAAAATCAAAAGTATCCGGAAAAGGAGGACGTTTAAATGGACATAAAAGGAATACATAGCAAAGCGGAGAATATGAGAGGTTTGGTTTTAAGACACATAATCTCTTTTTTTCGCAAGCCGTTTTTTTTAAAGGTGGTCGGATACATTATCCGTTTTGCTACCGGATTTATGCTGCCCGGGGCAATAATTCTGGGCGGTTGGTCACCGTTTGGACTCGGCTTTGCCGCCGCGCTCGGAGCATCAGACGGTGCGATGTTCGGAATTGCAGGAACAATGCTCGGATATTTTCGAGTGCTGCAGTCGGCAAATGGGCTTAAGTATATAGCCATATGTATTTTAATATACACAGCCGGGTTTGTATTCCGTGGCACATCGTTTATGAAGAGGGCATGGTTTATGCCGCTTAGCGCAGCGGTAAGTGCTGCGGCGGTGGGATTTGTGTTTGTGGCAGATGCGGGATTTCAGGCGGTTGACATGGCTTTTTTCGCAACAGAGATTATGCTTGTCGCGGTTTGTACATATGCATATCAGCCGTATTTTAACGCCGATCTGGAAAGAGAAGATGACGGTTCGGTATCAAATACCCTTTTTCGCGCGATAAGTCTTATCATACTTGCCGCATCGCTTCTTATCCCTCTTGCAAAAATTGAGCTGATAGCCGAAGCCACGATAGGACGTACGCTCGCCGTGTTTTTTATAATGCTTGGCGGATATTACGGTGGAATAGGCGCGGGAAGCTGTACCGGTGTAGTGCTCGGACTTGCTATAGGTGTGGCGGAAGCATCGCCAATATATTGCGCTATGTACGGTTTTGCGGCTGTTGCATCTTCCGTTTTCTCAAAAAAGGGTAAGCTTTTGTACACGGTTGTTTATCTTGTATCCAATGCCGGTGCTATGTTCTGGATGACCGCGGGCGAGCAGGTATCCGCTCTGTATGAGGCTTTTTTCGCATCGGTATTTTTTCTCCTTGTCGGTGAAATGTTTTCTCAGGTAGTTCCACGCCTTGAAAGTATTGGTGATATTAGCCGCGAGAATTCGCGCCGTGTCAGGGACTTTACAGTGGACAGGCTAAGGCGTGCGTCCGGAGCATTTGGTGAGCTCGGGGATATGCTCTCCTCTGCGCTTAACAATGCAAAGGAGAATGAAAACAGTATAACGTCGGTGTTTAATCACCCGGCGCAAAAAGTGTGCAAAAGATGCGAGCTGTCCGGCTCGTGTTGGGAGAAGGAGTATGTCTCGACCAAGGATGCATTAAACAGCGTAACTTCGGCAATGCGTGAGCGGGGAAATCTTGAAGCCAAGGATCTGCCGATGCACTTTACGTCAAGGTGCATTCATTTAAACGAGTTTATAGGCGAGGTAAACCGTGAGCTTATAGCCTTCCGTTACCGGCGGCAGTTTAAAAGCCGGATAGCTGAGAGCCGAAAGGTCATATGCAAGCAATATCGCAGCATGGCTCAGGTGTTTGACCGAATGAGTCAGGATATTGCAAAGCAACCGAGGTTTGATTTAAGAGCAGAGGATGCAATCCGCCGCATACTCGCAAATGAGAAGATGCAGGCGCATGTGTGTGTATACCGAGATGCGGCAAACCATGTTAATTTACAAATAGAGGGCAGAAATCTTGCAGGGTTTTTTGAAAACACGAAGCAGTATCTGGAGTGTTTTTCAAATGTGCTCGGGGTTACGCTCACAATTGGCGAGAAGAGCGAGAGTGAGAGAGGGTTTAAACTCGTTGCACGTCAGGCAGAGCCACTAAACGCATCTTTGGGTGTCGCGGTCCACAAAAAGCGCGATTCTGAAGTGAGTGGTGATTCGGGCAGTTATTTTAAGTTGGAGGACGGGCGACTGTGCGTTATACTCTCTGACGGAATGGGAAGCGGTAAGGCAGCTGCTGCCGAGAGTGCGGATGCAATACGCATGCTCGAGCGGTTTTTAAAAGCGGGTATAGACCCTGCAATATCACTTGCTACAATAAATTCTGCTCTTGTCATAAAAAATGCCGAGCTCGGAGGCTTTGCAACAATTGATTTCATGTGCGTTGACTTATTTAACGGCGACTGTGAGTTCTATAAATTCGGCAGCGCGCCGACATATATAAAACGTGGCAGGCATATCCGCAGAATAACGTCCTCATCCCTGCCGGCAGGCATCGGCGGATGCACGGAGGGGAAAGTCGAAAAAACTAAATTAAAACTGCATAACGGCGATATAGTTGTCCTTGCCAGTGACGGAGTGGCAGACGCGGCAGATGATACATGGCTGCAAACGTTTTTGTCCGAGTTTACCGGTGAGAGCGCGAAGGAGCTTGCCGCCGCGCTTATGAACAGTGCATTTTCAAGGTACGGACGCTCGGATGATATGACCATCATGACGGTTTTTATCGGCAAAAATTAGCTAAGGTATATACTCCGGAAATTATGGATAAAATAGGAATATCCGTAAGAAAGGGGCAAGTCAAAATGGTAAAGGGTGTAAGCCGAAGAGTAGTGGTAGTAAAGCCTGAGGGGAACCGCCTTTTTGAGCAGGCGATATTTATAATGCGCGATGATGCAAAAGGATGCGATGAAGAGTCGCTTATGCGCGAAGCGTGTATGACGGCAGAGGAGTATGTGAGAAAAAGTAGCCGCGGTAAACGCCTTGTAAAGATACCCGCACCCGCATTTGCCGCCGCGGGCGCCGCGGTGACCGGAGTTGCATGGCTTGTAAGCCTTATAAAATAAAAAACAAAGAAAGCAATACTTACTTTCGGTGTTTTTTTGTGTGTTATTCAATAAACACCGT
>JAZTXE010000069.1:0-15358 GCA_045636205.1 Eubacteriales bacterium | reverse complement strand
CTTTTACAGGCAATGTTTGTTGATAATACGCTGCTCGGTTTCGCGGGTGGCAATATCCGTATAGCGGACGAACAACGAGTTTGTATTATTCCCACCCAGTTTTGCTCACAACCCATCGGTAAATTCATCAATATCATCCGGGATTGACACTCTCTCGGGTTCGCCCTGGAAGGTGGGTATCACGGGGTTACCGTCACAGACATATGTGTGCAGGAAATGCCCGATACCTGCGGTCACCGGGTACTCCCAGAAGAAGCGTGCGCAATTATTTCCTTCGGGGTCTGCAGCCTTGAGGATTGACATTTTATAAGAGCCGTCAGCCGCCTGAATTCCTGAAATGCGAGGAGTCCAGTTAGGACCGTCATCCTCAAACATTCTCGTGCGAAGTGCGGCTTCCCAGCTTTCGCCCTTTGCAAGATATTCCCAGATGGTGTCCGTCTGATCGCCGTTTGTAACTATAAGACCGTTGCCAATCTCACGAACCGGATGGTAAATGATAAGATGCGGGTCCTTCATGAGAGCCGGGTCATGTGCCTGCGTACGGATGCCGTCAGGCTCCTCGCAGAACACGCGGTTGCGTGAGTTTACTGAACGACCCATTATAAAATATGCAGCTACTGATTTTTTACCGTCAGCCGTGACACCGAGTACAATTCCTCTTCCCGGATATGTATTGCCATCCAGGCGCTCGGCCATGGACTTTATTTCATAAACATTCATTGGTTAAACCTCCAAAACTATTTGATGATTACAGTGCGTCCATCTACGGTAATGCGCTCCTCACAGAACAGCCGCACCGCTTTGGGAAGAAGTATCCATTCCGCCTCTTCCATAATGCGTTTCTGCAGCGTTTCGGGGGTATCGTCATGTCGGACCTCTACCGCCTTTTGCGCAATTATCGGTCCGCCGTCACATTCCGCGCTTACAAAATGAACCGTGGCACCCGAAAGCTTAACTCCGTATTTCAACGCCTCTTCATGCACATGCAAGCCGTAATAGCCCTGACCGCAGAAAGACGGAATCAGCGCGGGGTGGACATTCATAATCGCATTCGGATACGCATCAACGAGCTCCTGCGTAAAAATAATCATACATCCTGCAAGAACCACCAAGTCAA
This sequence comes from Eubacteriales bacterium, assembly GCA_045636205.1. Lineage (GTDB taxonomy): Bacteria > Bacillota > Clostridia > Oscillospirales > JAAYXM01 > JAZRUF01. The sequence goes on along the minus strand of JAZTXE010000069.1, from coordinate 14,241 downwards.
TGTTCATATCCTTCATCATATCTACCAGAGCCACCGTCATGGCTTGATTGGACTCAAAATCCTTACGTGGCAGAACATACCCGGCTATTCCGGCATTTTGGGCTCTTTCGAGGGCATATGCTCCTGCCTTGGACGAGATAACTGCAACGATCTCACCGCCGCCCAATTCACCGCGCATTTGGGCATCGATAAGAGCCTGTAAATTTGTACCGCCTCCGGATACAAGGACTGCGATTCTCTTTCCCATTACAGAAGCACCTTCTCGTCGCCCTTTATAATCTCACCGATTACATAGGCATCAATGCCGTTTTCTTTAAGAATGGAGATGGACGTATCCACTTCATCGGCAGGGACTACAATGCTCATACCGACACCCATATTGTAGGTGTTATACATATCGCGCTCGGGGATATTTCCCCATTTTGCGATAACATCAAAGATAGGCAGAACCTTAACCGCGGACTTATCAATCTTTGCGCAAAGACCGTCCGGAATAGAGCGCGGAATATTTTCATAGAAACCGCCGCCGGTAATGTGAGAAATACCCTTTACATTTACTTTTTCAAGCAAAGCCAAGACCGGTTTTACATAAATTTTGGTAGGTACAAGCAGAGCTTCTGCTATGCTCTTGCCGTCGAGCTCCTCACGGGCTACGTACAGCTCGGGGTTGTTGTTATCAATATCAAAAACCTTGCGGCACAAGCTAAATCCGTTGGAATGGATTCCGGTAGAGGGAAGGGCAATTACCACATCACCTTCGGACATCTTGCTGTTGTCAACCATTTTGGGCTTATCTACTACACCGACAGCAAAGCCTGCCAAATCGTAATCCTCTTCCGGCATAAGCCCCGGATGCTCTGCAGTTTCTCCGCCGATAAGAGCTGCGCCGGACTGCACACAACCTTCGGCTACTCCGGCGACAATTTCTGCAATCTTTTCCGGAACATTTTTCCCGCAAGCGATGTAGTCGAGGAAGTAGAGCGGTTTTGCACCTACGCAAATAATATCATTTACGCACATGGCAACCGCATCAATACCGATTGTATCGTGCTTGTCCATAAGAATAGCGAGTTTAACTTTGGTACCGCAACCATCAGTACCCGAAACAGATATAGGGTGTTCCATTCCGGCAATGCAGCTTAAATCAAAGCAGCCGCCGAAACCTCCTACATCATCCACAGACCCCTCGTTGCGGGTTCTTGCAACGTGTTTTTTCATGAGCTCTACCGATTTATAACCGGCAGTAATATCTACTCCTGCAGCCGCATAGCTTGCAGAAAAAGAATTTTTATGTTCCATATTGCACTCTCCTGTATCGCTTCTTTTATTCTTTTCCGGTCCAACAATAGGTGCATACCTTGTCAGCCGGAAGACCTATAGCTTTGATTATTCCGTCAATAGATTGGAATTCGAGAGATGTAAAGTGCATTTTTTCGCAAATTGCACTTCTTAACTTTTTGCCGCGCTCGGTTGAACCGTCGATATATTCATCTATATGCTCCAAGCCCTCTTCGCCTTCAAGCTCGGCAATGGTGCTTCGAGCAATCAGCTCCATCTCAGATCTGGCTCTTGAGAAATTGAGATATTTGCAATTGTGTATAATCGGCGGGCAAGCGGAACGGATATGAACCTCTTTCGCGCCGTTTTCATAAAGGAATTCAACCGTTTCACGAAGCTGAGTACCGCGAACTATGCTGTCATCAACAAAAAGTAATTTTTTATCATTAATCAGGTCATGGACCGGGATTTGTTTCATTTTGGCAACCCGGTTTCTTTCGTCCTGATTGGCAGGCGTAAAGCTGCGCGCCCACGTGGGCGTATACTTGATAAACGGTCGAGCAAACTGAATTCCGCTCTCGTGCGCATAGCCGATAGCATGAGGAGTTCCCGAATCCGGTACACCGCTTACGTAATCAATATCCTGGGCAACACCGTTTTCACGGTCTGTTTGAGCCATGATTCTGCCGTTTTCATAGCGCATTGTCTCAACATTTTTTCCCTCGTAGCAAGATGTTGAAAAACCGTAATATGACCATAGGAATGCGCATATTTTGGTTTCATCGCCCGCCTCTTTCAAGACCTTGAACGAGTCCGCGTTAAATTCAACAATCTCACCCGGTCCAAGCTCTTTATAGTCGCAATACCCTATTTTTTTATAAGCAAAGTCTTCAAAAGAAACGCAGTAGCCGTCATCATTAGAGCCTATCAGAACAGGAATTCTGCCCAGTCTGTCGCGCGATGCGATGATTCTGCCGTCATTTGTAAGAATGAGTATTGACGCGGTACCGTCAATAAGACTCTGGGCATAGGCAATTCCGTCAGCAAAATTATCCTTTTGGTTGATAAGCGCTGCAACAAGCTCGGTTGAGTTAATACCCTCGTTGGTCACCGCACCGAAATGACCGCCATTTGAAAAGAGAAAATCTTCAACTAACTTATCTTCGTTATTGATTAATCCGATAATACAAATAGCATACAGTCCGAGTTTAGAACGGACAAGCAAAGGCTGTGCGTCAGAATCACTGATGCAACCTATTGCAGCTTTTCCCTTCATCTGGTTTGAAATGTTTTCAAACTTGGTTCTGAAGGGTGAATTTTCAATTTTATGGATTTTGCGTTGCAGACCTTTTTTCTCGTCATATGCAGCCATACCGCCACGACGAGTGCCAAGGTGAGAGTGATAGTCAGTGCCGAAGAACACGTCCAAAACTGTATCATTCTTGCTGACTGCACCAAAAAAACCGCCCATTTGCATCATCCTCCTTTGACTGAAATGAGACTTTTATCCGGGGCACCAAAAAAGAATGCCCCGGATATCAAATTACGAATTATGCAAAAAACAGACCGTTGAGAGTCATCGGGTCGATGTATTCACCGTTCTTGTAAACGCGCATGTTGCCGGATGCAACTTCGTCGATGAGCATTACGTTGCCGTCGGGGTCGTAGCCGAACTCAAACTTAATGTCGTAGAGTTCCATGCCCTTAGCAGCCAGGTCATCAGCGACTATCTTTGTGATAGCCTGAGTCTGTGCCTTGAGAGAGTCATACTGCTCAGCGGTCATAACACCTAAATCTACCAGACCGTCCTTGGTTACAAGCGGGTCACCGAGTGCGTCATTCTTGAAAGTAGTCTCTACATAATAGGGCAAATCCTGACCCTCGGTGCAATATTCGTTGTAACGGCGGAAGAAGGAGCCGACAGCCTTGCGGCGGCAGATTACTTCCAGACCCTTGCCGAACACCTTAGCCGGCAGAACCTCCATGGTAGTATCCTCAAGGTTTGCATTTACATAGTGGGTCTTAATACCCGCAGCGTTGATTTTTTCAAAGAAGTAGATACTCATGCGCAGATTTACATCGCCAACACCCTCGATTGTAAGACCTACTGAGTTTTCACCCGGGTCAAAAACGCCGTCTTTACCTGTGCAATCGTCCTTGAATTTAAGAAGGCAATTGCCGTTTTCGAGTTTAAATACGTCCTTTGTTTTACCGGTGTAAATTTTCTCCATGATTATAATCTCCTTTATATGAATAAATAATTTATGAATTTAATTTGGACATAACGTCCGCATCTTTTTTAAGAACCGCCTCTGCTGCATCCTTGCGCTTTTTATCGAGTTTTGCGGCAAGGTCTTTATCTTCAACTGCAATAATCTGCGCAGCCAGCAGCGCAGCGTTTGCGCCACCGTTTACGGCAACCGTTGCAACCGGGATGCCTGAGGGCATCTGAACCGTTGAAAGAAGTGCATCCATGCCGTCAAGATACTGCGAAGCGCAGGGGATGCCGATAACCGGAAGTGTTGTATTGGCGGCAATCGCACCTGCAAGGTGGGCTGCCATGCCTGCGGCGGCGATAAGCGCACCGTATCCGTTTTCCCGCGCGTTGAGTGAAAAGTCGCGAGCCTGCTCAGGCGTGCGATGCGCTGAATATATATTCACCGTATACGGAATACCAAGCTCGTCAAGAACCGCAGTTGCTTTTTTAATAATCGGAAGGTCGCTGTCGCTTCCCATAACGATACCAACTTTTTTCATAAAAAACCTCCAAAAAAAATAATAAAAAGACAGTCCTCTCCTGAATGAAAATCAAGCAGAACTGCCCAGACGGTCGGCAAAATAGAATCTCCCCATGCTCCTCTGTGGTGCTCCACATAATTCCGTCAGTCACACGAGTGATAAAGATAGTAATATTATATACTATTTGCGCTTTCAGGTCAAGTAAATATAACACCAAAACACGCGGTTTCTGCTTAAATTTGTCATGAAATTATTTTACCCGGAATTCGCCGGATGTATAATCCCTGTTAACAGCAAAAAAGAAAGACAGTATTTTGACTGTCTTTCCCTTTTAATTATTTAAAAACTCATAATTACAAAGCCTGCCGCAGGTATGATTGCAGAGTAAGTATTGTCGTCAACTCTCTCAAGCGAGCATGAACCGAGTGCCTCTTTGAGAATATGTGGGATTGTTTTCTCCTTGAATGAAATTGTAACCCTTACATCTGCGCTGTGATGGATAATATTTCCTTTGCTGAGACTTCTTTCATTGCCGTCATTATTGAATATTGACAGATAACGGCGGTTATTTTCATCCGTCGAAACAAGCCAACAAAGGTCGTCAACATAAACGGGCATAACCTCTTTTGCAAGCTTTTTAAGTTGTTTTTTCAGCCGTGCCATGTCGTAAGATTCAAGAATTTTGAATTTCCCACCCGCTCTGTTTGCAAATTCGCTCGTCGGAGATGCATCAATAAGATATTCATACTTGGAAAGCGCTTCATCAGATGCATCAGAATACACGATGTCAAAAAGGTCACCGAACTTCGAGTTGGTAATGGTGTGACTTTCATTTCCTATTTTCGATTTATTTAAGAAACAAAGTTTGAGTAGTTCTTCAATGTGGCCGTAGTAATTCTTTTCAGTCTCAGTAAGCTGACATCTAAGATATCTCGACCTTGCCGTGTCGAATTCGTACTCGTCCCATATTTCGGGTATTTCCATACAAGCATATTCTGTCGGAAGCACAATCGCAAAAGGAATCAACGCTCTGATGCCGCGAAAATCAAGCGCGGTATTTATAAAATCCTTCTTGGTTCTGCCGTAGTCAGAGAGAGTAAACTCGCGCATATCGGTATACGAGCAGTTGAGCCCCCACTCCTCAGATAAATAATCAGCACCTGACATGAGAGAATAGTAGTAAATCCTGTTCTGGAGATATCTTGAGCTACCACCGTTCTCACCGTGTGATGTGAAATCATCAGGATGTTGTTCCTGAGAGAGATACCACTCGTTGGACGTGTCTGTATTAAAACACGGCATTGAGTAGTACGCATTGCCCTCCTCGCGTATCTCTCTCCAGCACTCATAGTATGTTCCCCAGGTTTTTCCCGAAGCCTTTGCCACACCTCGTGCGAGAGCAACTTGCTGTCGCATGAGCGGAATCTGGCAACCAACTTCCGGCATAAACGTGCGTATCCCCACTTCATCCTGAATCTTTGTGGCCATATAATAGCTGTCGCACGGAAGAACTCTACCCTCAACCTCACTCATTCTGCGTGAAAGCAGTTGACGGAGCTCCTCAATATATTCAGCAGGTGTTTGCGCATAGCGCATTTTGGCATAAACCTCCGGCAAATCCTGACTCAGTGCAGGAAGGACCGTTCCGTCAGGCATTGTATAATCACCCAGTATAAGCGCACGAAGCCTATCTGCATCGTACGGCCCTTTTTCTCCGCCAGTAACACTCAAGATTTTGGGCCAGTCCGAGTTGCGGCAGTTGGATGCACTCTCATGAAGCTGAAAGCCCAAAAACCAATCGCCCAGAATTTCAATGTATTCGCGGATAAGATTTTTGTCAAAATTGTATTTATGGTATGTACATCCGCCGGCGATTCTGTCAACATAGAACGGAATTCTCCCTTCCTTGATAACAGAATGAAGCGCCCCGCCCTTTGCGGCAAATTTATTGAACTTCAGTTCATCAGGCATCGAAAAAATGTGTTGAATTTTAAATCCGGTATCGCGGTTTATAAACCCGTTTTTTTCAAGTGCAGCTATATGCGAGTCGTTATAGACATGGAAAAATTTCATTTTACATCTTCTCCTCTTCTTATATATTCAGCGCAATAACGGCAAGGACACCAAACAGTGCACCAAGCTTCTGCTTTGCCGATAGTTTTTCTCTGTAAACATACCGTGAAACAATAAATGTAATAATAATTCCTCCAACGGAAATCAACGGAAACATCACCGATATGTTCATGCAGTTTGTAAGAATCATTACAAATAAATTCACAGCCCCATTGCACGCCCCGCAAAGGACACACCAAAGACCTGTTGCGCCAAGACTTTGCCTGAATGTCTCCTTTTCAGATATTAAAGCCGCAATCCCAAAACCCACAGCGACCATAACAAGTGCGACAATCATAAACTCACTTTTGTAGGCCCCCGAAAAAGCTTGCTGCTGAACTTTCTGAACAACCGTGCATAATCCGTTACCAATGAATCCAAGAAGTATAAACACAATCCATTTTACAGAGATTTTGCCATCTCCTTTCTTTACCGCATTGACAAGAGCAAGAGACACCAAAAGAAAAAACACACCTGCAATAAGGAATATATCTACCTCCTCGTTCAACACTATGATTCCGTACAGCACCGGTATTATGAGCGAATATGAAATGAGCAGAGCAGACAGCGAAAGCGGTCCGTATTTTATCGCAAGAAACAGTCCTGCAATTGACGCTGCATATACCGCTGCAAATGAAAATGAATATGAGTAAAGCTCTACAGTGAAATTAAGCTTTCCGCCAGAGGTCGCTACAAAAAATAAAGCCGCACAAAATGCACTTATTGACGAAAAGGTGAACACGCCTGCCTGATTTTTTGCCAAGTATGCCTTTTGAGAAATTTGTTGCATACTTATACCTGCAATAACGCTTATAAGCATAAGAATGTTAAACATCAACTCACCCCATTTTTTATGATTATTCTATCACCTTTTTTCCACAGCGGAAACATACATGATTCCGCAGTTTTTTCAACATATTCCTTTTTTGCGAAATATGTTGATTAAAAAATCCGGAAATGCTATTATTTATAAAAAGGGGATGAATTTGTTATGCACATTGCTTTTGACGAAGAAAAGCTCAAACGTACATTGCTTGATTTCTCGAATTCAACCGGGTTGAATATCAATTTCGTGGATAGCTCTTTACTCTATGCGGATTTTTATAAAATAGCACACAACCCCTACTGCCGTACAATACAAAGCACAGCGGAGGGTAAGCGGAGATGTTTTTCATCCGACTGTGCACTTCTGAATAAATGCAAAGAAACAAAGCAAACCGAGATATGCAGATGCCACGCAGGGCTTTTGGATGTTGCAATTCCTATATTTCACGACAATATGTTACTCGGATATATCATCTTTGGTCAGATAAAAACCGAGCCGGATTTTTCAAAAATAAAAAAGTATATTGACAGTCTTGATACGGATATCGATACCATGCGTTCACTGTATGAGGCTCTGCCACTCTGCAGCGACGTCAAAACAGAAAGCATTGCAAGCATCGCGCTCATTCTTGTAAAATATGTTCTTTTGGAAAACATGCTCAAACCAAATCTCGGAAGAAGCGCGTGTATCGCTATCTCTTTTATTGAAGAAAACCTAAGTCAGCATATGAGCGTTCAACACATCTCAAAGTGCACCGGAATTTCAAAAACTGCTCTGTACAACATCTTTAAATCAAACTTTGACTGCACGATAAATGAGTACATAAACACACGGCGTATTGAAAAATCGGTTCCACTTCTTCTTAATACAGACTTATCAATCGAAGAAATTTCACAAGCGGTAGGTTTTTCAACCGCAGCATATTATTCCTTCCTTTTCAAAAAGCAAAACGGACTTTCACCTTTAAAATTTAAAAGGAGTCGTTTCGAGTATAAAGCGCGCACCCTACAACAAAAGCTTCATTGATAAACAATGAAATTATATTTTAAAAATGCAAAAAAGCCTTGCTGACTGAGTGACAGCAAGGCTTTTGCTTTATCGTTTATTTTACACGGCTTTGCGTCTTAAAAAACCCACGCACATGATTACCGCGGCAAAGCCCCAGAAGTACGCGTTCATATACGGCACTTCGAAGATATTCTCAAAGAACGAATGCGCTAAAACGCCCATCATTCCGCAGAACATTCCGCGTGTGAGAAGCGACATCGGGTTTTTTCGTGTTTTGAATATACCGCGTGCAGACCAGAGCAGGTTCTGTGCGAGCAAATAAATATATGACACGAGCCCTGCATAGCCCATCTCGACTAAGGTTTTCATATAGTAATTATCCATATAGAAATAGTCGAGCCCTTCTATCACCTGGTTCTGCATGGCTATCGCGCCGCCGAAGCGACCCAGACCGAAACCGAAGACCGGATTTGTACGCAGGAGAGTCCAACCCTTTGCCCAGCGCTGAGCACGGCCGCCGGCTGAGTTTGCCGCGGCAAAGTCGGATGTGAAGAGGAAGGTTATGCGGTTTGATATTTCAGGTACAAACATTATAAGTCCGCCCGCGCCGACTATTGCAAGGACAAGGATTTTCCTATCCACGATAAGGCCAAAGAGGAATACCGCGATTGCAAGTCCGAACCACGCACCGCGCGAGAAGGTCACAAGCGTTGCAAGGCACATTACGATTGTAAGACCCCACATGACCAGCTTAAGCCACAGCGGTTTTACGTAGTAGATAAGCGCGGCGAGCATAGGTGCACAGAGCACCATAAGCGAGCCGAGGATATTCGGGCTTCCTGTGATTGAAAACGCGCGGGTTCTGACACCCATTTCCGACGCTGCAACCCATGTGGACGGGATTTCCACGCCGACTATATACTGATAGATACTGTGAAATGCCACGCACACCGCCATGATACACACGGAGAAGTAGAGGATTTTTACATCCCGCTCCGAGCGCAGCAGACGCGTTAGCACGAAAAACCACAGCATAAACTGGCACACCGCGCGATACCCCGCGATTGCTATCGAGAGCTTGGGTGATACGATTGCCATGATAAGAAGTCCTGCGCAGATGAAGAAAAGAAGCGGTGCATCAAGCGGCGTGACGGAGGGTTTAATCCGGTCACGGCGGATGATGACCATATCCCAGAGGATATACATCACGCAGAACACCAAAAACGCCTCGTCCCAGATTGAGGAGAGCGCAGCGATGCCTATAACATCGCGTATAAGCACGTCAAGCGGCAGGTACATGGCAAACGCGACGAGCAATACCCCGCGCATACCGAGTTTTTTTATCCCTGAGAGAATTGCGCTTTTTTCTACGAATTCGGATGATGCGAAGCTTGATGCAGTGCGGAATACAAGACTTGTATCCACGCACGGGCGAAGCTTTTCTCCGAGCTCGAACATTACTCCGTTAAACCAATTTAAGATTTTATAGAATTTTGAATACACAAGCGTTGACGGCACGTATAAGAATCTGTGGATAACGCGGCGGGACGTGCTTTTATGCCACAACTCGCCTATCGCCCCCAACGCTTTTGAGAGAACACAGCCCTTCCACGCGCGCGCGAAGGCGCTGCCTATTCTGGCAGGCAGGCTGCCTCTAAGCATATTATCCATTGAAAATCACCGAATCGACGATGGACTCGACCTCGACGCGTTTGGTCTTGAAAGTAAAGCCACGACCTGCGCGAACCTCCTGATTGCCGATTTTGAATATCGGAGCGTCGGGATTTCCTTTGCTGGTTATTGTTATAAGTACATCCTTCTTGACCGGGTCGGTGACCTGGACAATCGGACCGTCCGCGGTAGTGGTGGTTATGACATATGGGATTGCCTCGACGCTCTTTATAGCGCCGTTTACATAGTCATTTCCCGCGATAAGGCGCTCGCCCTCTTCTAACTTCACAAGCTGGTCTACCAGGTAGGGCATTGCACCGCGCACGCGCACGACCACGCTTACTTCCTGCTCGGGTGCTACAACGTCCGCGACCGGCTTTGCAAGCATTTTATAGCCCGCCGCCGCAACAACGAGTATAAGAGCTATCACGATGAGCAAGTCCACCAGATTGATTATTCCGAAAAGCTTTCCTTTTTCATTTATAAGTTTCATAACTTACCTCCGTATTTTTTCTTTTTTGGGTTTACACATGGAATAATTATATAATACCCGCAGAAATATCTCAAGTATTATTTTGTAAACAATGGAAAAAGAGGGCGTAAACAGCAAGTGTTACGGATAAAGCTATCGACATACTCTCGGTTTTCTGATATACTTATTAAATAACATAAATTAAAGGATACAGTGATTGATATGAAGGTAATTCATCTTATCGGCGGCGGTGACGTCGGCGGCGCAAAGACTCACGTGTTAAGCCTTATCTCGCACTTAAGCCGCGACATTGAGGTGGTTTTGGTACCCTTGCGCGAAGGGGAATTTGCTGAGGACGCACGCAAAATGGGCATTGATGTGCGCGTCATCCACTCAAAAAATCCGCTAAACGATTTAAAAGAGCTTAAAAAGCTGATAATATCGGAGGATTTTGACGTGGTGCACTGCCACGGTGCAAAAGCCAACGTAATGGGCGCTCTCGTGCGTAAGCTATGCAAAAAGCCGGTGGTTACCACCGTGCACTCGGATTACCGCTTAGACTATATGGGAAGCCCACTCAAGCAATACACCAACGGTGCATTAAACACGGTGTCCCTGCGCTGCCTTGACGGATACATAGGCGTTACGGATAATTTTACCGATATGCTCATCGACCGCGGGTTTGACCCATATCATGTTTATACAATCTATAACGGTCTGGATTTTGGCTATGAGCCGTGCCCGAAATCAAGCCGCGCGGAGTATTTAAACTCGCTGGGTATGAGCTTTGATGAAGATACTGTGGTGTGCGGAATCGCCGCGCGCCTGCATCCGGTAAAGGATATTGGCACAATTGTGCGCGCGATGTCGCGTTTGCGTGAGAGTTGCCCCAACCTGCGCCTTATAATCGCAGGTGACGGCGAGCAGATGTCCGAGCTTCGCGCACAGGTAAAAGATTGCGGGCTCGAGGAGCGCGTTTTCTTCGCGGGTTGGGTTACGGACATGGACACGTACTTAGGTGCGATTGACATTAACCTGCTCTCGTCATTGAGTGAGAGTTTTCCGTACAGCGTGCTCGAAGCGGTGCGCGCGGGCTGCACGATGGTGACGAGCTCAGTCGGCGGAATGCCGGTGCTTATTGACCACGGTGCAAACGGATTTTTATTTACCCCGCGCGATGATGCATCCCTCGCTGAACACCTTAAGTATTTATACGAAAACCCGACCGAGCGGCGCGCGATGGCGGAGCGGCTTTACGAGAAGGCATCGCGCTTATACTCACTCCAAAACATGGCAAAAACCCAGATTTCAATTTATGAAAAAGTTCTCTCAACAGTTCGCGCGGACAAGACGAAAAGGAATCAGGTGACCGTGTGCGGAAGTTACGGTAAGGGAAACGCGGGCGACGATGCGATATTAAACGCGGTCATACGTGAGGTCGGGATGATAAACCCGGATGCGCGCGTGTGCGTAATGTCCCGCAAGCCGGGGTACACCCGCATAAAATGCAGGGTGCGCGCGATTTATCCGTTTAACCCATTTAAAATGGCGCATGCGATGCTCAAATCCAAGGTGTATTTTAACGGCGGCGGCAGTCTTATTCAGGACTCAACCAGCAGCCGCTCACTATACTTCTATTTGTTTACGATTATCTGCGCGAAGCTTTTTGGCTGTCGCGTGATGATGTACGGCTGCGGAATTGGTCCGGTGCGCCGTCCGTTTAACCGCCGTCTCGCGGGCGCGGTGATAAACCGCTTTGTTGAAACGATAACTCTGCGTGACCCGAATTCGCTTGACGAGCTCAAGAGTATGAAGGTATCGCGCCCGAAAATGGCGCTCGCCGCGGACCCGACGCTCATTCTCTCCCCCGCCAAGGACGAGGAGATACAGAGCGCGTTCTTCCGTGAGGGACTCAGTGAGGACGACGCGTATGCCGCATTTGCAATGCGCTCATGGCATAATATTGATGAAAAAATACCGGAAATTGCAAAGGCGTGTGATTATGTATCAAAAACCTGTGGTCTTACGCCGGTGCTCATCCCTATGGAGTATGACCGTGACCTGCCGATTGCCGAGCGCATAGCCGAGGCAATGGAGGAGACTCCCGTGGTTATACGAAGCCGTCATGACGTGCACACGGTAATAGGCATTTTAAGCCGAATGAAGCTTATTGTTGCAATGCGTTTGCACGCACTGGTATTCGGCGCAGGCGCGGGTGTTCCGGTAATCGGTATAGCTTATGACCACAAGGTTTCCGGTTTTATGAGCTACGTGGGGCAGACGCTCTGCACCCCATATGAAACCTTTGATTTTGAGACCCTCAAAGACCTTATAAACCTCGCACTCAATGATGAAGACACCGCAGTGCTCATCCGTGAAGCCGCAATCAAAATGCGTCAGAATGAAGCGGAAAATGTGCGTGCGGCAAAGGAGCTGTTCTTATAATGAATAAAATTATATGTCTGTCCACAAGCAACTGGTATCCGTTCCCGACGCGCAAGCAGCATGTTATGAGCCGTCTGAGTGACGCAGAAATTCTCTACTTTGACCCACCGGTTACGCTCATAGCCCCCATAAAGGATAAAAAGACTTTTAAGCGCTTGTTTAAATTCATGAAGGAACCCGCCAAGCCGCAGGAGAACATAACCGTTTACGCGCTTCCGCCGGTTATACCGTTTTACAACAAATTCAGATGGATAAACAAGCTCAATCAGGCAGGGATTGCGCGGTTTGTGCGCAAAAAGATGAAGGCGCACGGATTTGAAAATCCGGTCGTATGGTGCTACTCGCCCATGTCGGCTGACGCGGTGGACAAAATCCCGCACTCGGCGGTGGTTTATGACTGCGTAGACCGCCACAGCGCGTACAAGGGTCTTATAAACGTCGATACCGTAAACCACATGGAGGAAACGCTCTCTAAAAAAGCAAGTCAGGTATTTACTACTGCAATCGGCCTCTTTGACACGCTCTCCGGGTATAACCCGGCGGCGGTTATGCTGCCAAACGGCGTAAACTTCGAGCACTTTAACAAGGTCGCCGAAGGGCTTCCGATACCGGATGACATGAAAGACTTACCGCGCCCGATAATCGGTTTTTCCGGCATGCTTCAGGAGTGCATTGACTATGACAAGATAGAGCTTGTCGCAAATATGTGCCCGGACTGGTCTGTTGTATTGGTCGGCGGTCCGATGCCCGGAGTTAATCTTGAGTATTTGAAGAAATACCCGAACATACACTTCCTCGGCATGAAGAAATATGACGATATGCCCGCGTATTTAGGCGCGTTTGACGTATGCTTGAACGTCTTCCGTTCAGGTGATTTGGCAAAGGATGTAAGCCCACTCAAGTTCTATGAGTACATGGCAAGCGGAAAGCCTATCGTCACCACTCCTCAGCCTGAGCAGGTGCTTGGATACAATGACGCGGTGTACATTTCCTACGGCGAAGCAGACTTTGTTGAAAAGTGCCGCGAGGCACTCAGCGAGCCGGACAGCTCAAAGACCGAGCTTCGCATCGCCTACGGCAAGGCGTGTTCATGGGATGCGCGTGTTCGTGAAATGGAAGAGCTCCTGCGCGAGAGAGAAATTTTTAATTAATGCCAATTGTGATTAAAACGGTGTAACCAATATCGGTTACACCGTTTTAAGACTATAAAAAACTTATATGGCACCTCATCCACCGCTAACGCGGTCCCCCTTCCCCTATGTAGGGGAAGGCTTTTCGGCTTCTCCTAAGTAGGAGAAGCTGTCGAGCGTCAGCGAGACTGATGAGGTGGGAAAGTGAATTTTTTGACACGCTCAAACGGTGTAACCGATATTGGTTACACCGTTTTATTTGCATTTTTTATGTTTTTGGAAAATTCCAATGGCGTCATGCCTGTGCGGGTGCGAAATTCCAGGACGAAATGCGAGGCGCTGGAAAATCCCACCTTCTCACCCACGCGGCTTACTGTCATGCCGGTTTCCGCGAGTAGTTTTTTTGCATGGTTAATCCGCGTCTGATTCAGATATTGCTTAAAGCTTTTACCCGTCGCACGCGAAAATGAGCCGGAGAAATATGTATAGCTCAAGCCGAGCATTTTTGCGATTTCGCGCGTGGTCAGGCTTTCGGCGTAGTGAGTGTTTACATACTCAAT
>JAZTXE010000068.1:0-1785 GCA_045636205.1 Eubacteriales bacterium | reverse complement strand
GTCCTTTAATCGCAAATTAGAAGTTTAATCGGGAAAAAATATGCCATTTTTACTATAATAATATAAGGTAAGCAGTATGTCTATAAAATATTCATTTATTATTGTAAATTAACGGTAAATTTTAAGATGCTCCCATGCGCGCACAAGCTCGGACGGAATATCTATTTTTTGCGGGCAAAGTTCCGCACATTTCCTGCAGAATACGCATTCGTCCGGGAGTGCACTCGCACCCTCTTTTCCTAAGTTTGCCACGCGCGATGCCGCCACCTTTGAAAGCCCCCATACCTTACTGAAGTTATACGATTTAAATACACTTGCGGGAACAATACCTTTCGGACATACTTCGCAGTATCCGCATCCGGTGCAGTATAAATCCGAGAGCTTTTTTATTTCGTCCGTACTCTCGGCAAGATGAGTCCAGTCATTTTGAACTGATGAGCCGAGTCGGTTTACTATATCTAAGTTTTCTTTAAGCTCATCAATCGATGCCATGCCTGACAGAGCGCAGGTGACGCTCGGGTTTCCCAGTACAAAACGAAGTCCGAGCTCAGCTGCGGAAATGTCCTCATCCGTAAACTTGGAAACAAAATCTCGCCCACCCGAGACTATATTTCCACCGCCGAGCGGACCCATTACCACGATGCCCATACCTTTTGATTTTGCATATGCCATTGCTTCTTCATTTGAACGGTCTATAAGATTATACTGGCACAGCAGGCTCTCGAACATGCCGGTATCCGCAATCTCTTTGAGAATATGCGGTTCGTCATGGAAAGAAAAGCTTAAGTGACGTATAAGCCCCAAGGAGAGTGCACGCTCCATTTTATCCAGAAGCTTTAAATCACAAACTTTTTTCCATAAATCGCGGTTGAGAGCATGAAAGTGATAGAAGTCTATATATCCGGTATCCAATCTCTCAAGCGCGGTCATAAGATATTTCCAAAAATCCTGAGGGTCCTCCAACGACCAAAGTGGCAGTTTGGTCGAAAGATATACCTTGTCACGAAAAGGTGCGATTGCTTTACCTACCGCGCGTTGACCATCGTAATGGCAATATCCCCACGCGGTATCAAAATAATTTATTCCGTTATCGTATGCCTCGCGTATAAGAGCACAGGCCGTGTCATCATCGACACGCCAGGTATCACCGTCCTGTATCTCTGGAAGCCTCATCGTCCCAAAACCTAATGCAGAAAGCTTTACGCCGCTTTTTCCGAATTCGCGGTATATCATCATACAACACCCCTTGGAATTTTATAGAATCATTTTATCACTTAAATCTTCTAAAGTAAATCATAAGCTATTGCATAAAAGTAAAAAAAGGGTTATCATAGTTTTAATTTAAATAAAGGGGACAAAACATGACGGATTTTTTACATATTACACTCACTCGCCAGGAAAGCCATGAAACGGGAGCTCTCGCACTGGCGCATGTCGGTGATGCGGTCTATGAACTTATGGTGCGTGCCTATTTGTGCAAAAGCGGTGGGAAGAGCGCTAAAACACTCCATAAAAAGACGGTGGCCATGGTCAGCGCCAATGCTCAGGCTCAAGCCGCTGAAAAGATTTCCGATATACTTACCGAGGAGGAGCGCGAGATTTATATCCGCGGCAGGAACACGAAGGTTCATTCCCACCCCAAGGGCGCGGAGTTGGGCGCCTACCACGCGGCAACAGGACTTGAGGTTTTGTTCGGCTCTCTCTACCTCGCAGGAGAGTATGACCGGTTGAATATTATTTTTTCACATATAATTGAAAGCGAAAACGGCTTTTCGGAATGAAGTT
>JAZTXE010000067.1:0-2099 GCA_045636205.1 Eubacteriales bacterium | reverse complement strand
ACTTCTGCTTTGCTTTGCAATGCTCATCGGCACCACCTTTGCGTGGTTTACGGACTCCGCATCGACCGGAGTAAATAAAATCCAGTCAGGAAATCTGGATATTGAGGTTCTTTATGCAACCTCCAGCGATGTTGTGGGCGGTGAAATTCCTGATGACAGCTGGAAGCCTGTTGAAAAAGACTCCCCTGTATTCAATCCTGACGCACTTTGGGAACCCGGTTATACAGAGGTTGTTTATTTCAAGATTAAAAACGCAGGTTCTTTAGCTCTCAAATATATTATGAGTGCTAATATTGCAAACGAAACTGCGGGAATAAACAAAGCAGGAAAAGAATTTAACCTTTCGGATTATTTGTCCGCTTACTATATGACCGGAGAAAAAGCAACTGTCTTCACCGCAAGAGATAAGGCACAGAGTGTTGACGGTTGGGCATCTATGATACCTGATCTTGCTCCTACAACTTTAGCAAAAGCTGAGAGCTTGGAAATCGGCAATGCAAAAGCCTTGTCTTACGAGTATGAGCTGAAATCCGGCGAAGCAGCTTATACTACAATGGTAGTCTTTATGCCTACAACTGTAGGTAATGAAGCAAACCACAATGGTACTAACATTCCCTCTATCAAACTTGGAATCAATTTCATTGCAACTCAGTTTACATACGAAAACGACAGCTTTGGCAACGATTATG
This sequence comes from Eubacteriales bacterium, assembly GCA_045636205.1. Lineage (GTDB taxonomy): Bacteria > Bacillota > Clostridia > Oscillospirales > JAAYXM01 > JAZRUF01. The sequence goes on along the minus strand of JAZTXE010000067.1, from coordinate 1,410 downwards.
ATAAGGATGCGGAATATCCGGAGATAGCAGCTGCATGGGACGGCACTGTCGATACTTCTTGGTACAATGATACTGACACGGAGTTTAAGCTTAACTCTGCCCAACAGCTCGCAGGTCTTGCTAAACTTGTTGACGACGGTAACTCCTTTAAGGGTAAGACCATTGTATTAACAAGTGACGCTGATCTCTATTGCGAGGATGAAAACGGCGAGCCTAAAAGCTTTGATCCTATCGGCGACAAATCCGCCTTTGAAGGTACGTTTGACGGTAATGGACATACTATTTCAAACCTTTACCAAAGCGGATGGGCATTCAATTATGAGTGGGGCAAATATGGTTCTATAGGTCTGTTTGGTGAAGTAAAAGACGCTACCATTAAAAATGTAACAATAAGTGGTGCCGAGGCTCAAATTGAAGGTGGCGACATAGGTGGTATCACCGGTTCTGCTACAGGCACTTGCGTTTTTGAGAATATAACAATTAAAGATAGCGACTTTGGCACTTACAATAATGGTATCGGCGGTATTATCGGTTGGTCCGGCGCGGGTAACTACACATTTAAGAACATAAACATAGCATCCGACGTAGTCCTCGGCGGTCTTTGGGGTTCTTTCGACAGCTCTGTCGGTGGAGTTGTCGGTCAGGGCGAACCCGGTGCAACTTATAATTTTGAGAATGTAGACATTGCTTGCCGTCTTGATGTTTATAACGATTGCACCGCTTCCTACGACTACTACAACTACCGTATGTGTGGTATGATTATAGGTCGCCTCGCGAAAACAACTACGATTGACGGCGTAAATTATCCCGATATGAGCCAATATAACATTAGTTGTACAAATGTAACTGTTACATATGATGACTGGGCGAACTATCACTACTGCGAGCCTACTCCCGGCCTTAATGGTGGCCGCGGTATGCGTGTTGAGGCTGGCTACGCATATGATGGACTTCCTGCTGATTACGATCATTCGCAGTGTGTTGATAACCATATGAATTTGATCCCGTTCGATCAGATTTTTGGCGGAGATCAGCTTGGTGTTAAGGGTCTTAAGTCTTACGACGGCGTAACAGTAGTTTATAACAACAAGTAATTGTTTTAAGTCCAACCTATCCCTCTTTTGAGGGATAGGCGGCAATCAAAAGGCATAAAGCCTGGTTGTTTTGTGTCTTTTGATTGCCGAAGTAATTAAAGGAGATGTAACCCGTTGAAAAAAATATATGAACGGTATATAAAAATCCCGGAGGATAAAAAAATATCCGACAGTGTTTTTAAATCAAGAATTACATTGTCGGTAATATCAATATTATCTTGCTTTGCAATAATGCTATCAACCGCTTTTGCATTTTTCAGCACTAACCTTGAAACAAAATTTACGATGCGTGCTGCAACATGGGATGTAGGTGTTG
>JAZTXE010000066.1:0-7155 GCA_045636205.1 Eubacteriales bacterium | reverse complement strand
TATAGAGCTCTAAATACTTCTCACGTGCAGCAAGGATTTCCGGGTCCTCGGTGTGCGCGGTGCCGCCCGCGTCAATTATAAGCTGCTCATCCATGCCGGATTTGCGAAGGTCCGCCTTCGCCATATACTCCGCATTGCCGCCGAGCATAATATCCGTACCACGGCCTGCCATGTTGGTCGCAATCGTGACCGAGCCGAGCTTACCCGCCTGAGCGACGATTTCAGCTTCCTTGTCATGGTGCTTTGCGTTCAAAACCACATGCGGGATACCGTTGCGGCGCAGCATGTCGGAGAGCTGCTCACTCTTTTCAATTGAAATTGGACCCACGGGGACCGGTTGTCCCTTCTGACGGCATTCCTCAATCTGCTTTACCACTGCACGGAATTTTCCGGCTTCGGTTTTATATACAACGTCTGCCATGTCCTTGCGTATCATGGGCTTATTGGTCGGGATTTCAACCACATCAAGACCGTAGATGTGCTTAAATTCCTCGGCTTCGGTGAGCGCAGTACCCGTCATACCCGCAAGCTTTGAGTAAAGACGGAAATAGTTCTGGAATGTGATGGTCGCAAGCGTTTTGCTCTCGCGCTGGATGCGAACGCGCTCCTTCGCTTCAATCGCCTGGTGCAGACCTTCCGAGTAGCGGCGACCAATCATAAGGCGACCGGTGAATTCGTCAACGATTATTATCTGACCGTCGCGCACGACATAGTCAATATCCCTCTGCATTACACCGCGTGCACGGATAGCCTGGTTGATGTGGTGATGCAGTGTGGTGTTTGCCGGGTCGGACAAGTTTTCTATCTGAAAATGCGCCTCGGCTTTTTTGATGCCTGACGGAGTCAGCGTAGCGGTGCGCGCTTTCTCGTTTACGATATAGTCAGCGTCAATATCGTCGTGATCCTCTTTATCGTCCAAAGACGCGATTTTAAGGCGTTTGAGCGTTGCGACAAATCGGTCAACCTGCTCGTAAATGACAGTCGGCTTCTCGCCCTGACCGGAAATTATAAGCGGGGTGCGCGCCTCATCAATCAAGATAGAGTCAACCTCGTCGACGATGGCAAAATTGTGCGTCAGGCGCTGGACCATGTCCTCACGATAGATTGCCATATTGTCACGCAGATAGTCAAACCCGAACTCGTTGTTCGTGCCGTAGGTGATGTCCGCATTATACGCGGCGCGGCGCTCCTCGTTTGAGATACCGTGCACAATAATGCCGACTTTAAGACCCAGGAATCGGTGAACTCGTCCCATAAGCTCACCCTGGTATTTTGCCAAATAATCGTTTACCGTTACAACGTGTACGCCGTTGCCGGAGAGCGCGTTTAAGTATGACGGCAGCGTTGCGACCAGGGTTTTTCCTTCACCTGTACGCATCTCGGAGATGCGCCCCTGATGCAGAACTATGCCGCCGATGAGCTGAACGCGGAACGCGCGAAGCCCCAGCACACGTGCAGCAGCTTCCCTGACCGTGGCAAATGCCTCGGGCAGAATATCGTCAAGCGTTTCGCCCTGCGAAAGTCGCTCCTTTAATTTGGGTGTCATCGCGCGAAGCTCGTCATCGCTCATCGCTTTGTATTCGTCCTCAAGAGCTTCAATTTTAGAAACAATCGGCATGATTTTTTTGAGCTCGCGCTCACTGTACGTGCCGAAAAGTTTTGTTATAATGCTCATGTGAAATCCCTCCGGTGATTTTGTTGCATCTATAGTATTATATAATCTCTAACTTAATATAAATAATCATTATATATTATACTAAATCCTTTCATAAATGTAAATGGGAAAAGGGGCGAAATTTGCAATCTGTACATAATTGCCCTCTCCTTTTTGCGATAGTGACAGAACGTAGCACCTCATCCGTCAGCCTTACGGCTGCCACCTTCCCCTATGTAGGGGAAGGCTTTTTCTTCAGGCGTCTCCTCATAGGAGACGCTGTCGAGCGTTAGCGAGGCTGATGAGGTGAAGAACTAAATGTCTTCGACATGTCGCTGATATCACACATGCAAAAAAGGCACTGCATGATGCAGTGCCCTTCGCATTTTGCAATTCTTACTGATCGAATCCGCCGTACTCGTCGCTAAACGCAACCGGATTATCCGCATTAACCGTTGCCGGAGCGTCAGCCGGTGTAATTGTAGTAACGTCTGACGCGGTGAGTATATCAACCGCTTTGAAATTTGTTATTTCCATTTCAGGAGCTATGTACTTTTTCATCTTATAATACCTCCTTATTTACTTAGGACAAGCTTACGCTGTAAGTGTAGCCGGTAATCTCTTCACCCTCTATCGGTACTGCATACGGATAGAACTTAACTGTGGTTGCGCCGCCTAACGCTGTACCGCGGAAGAAGATGTGCGCATCTTCTCCCGGTTGCGCACTGGTGAAGAAATTGCCAACTGCAATTGTTCTCTTATCATTCTCGCCTTCGCCCCATTTTACGTTGATGCTCTTGTAAACCTTGCCGTCAGTTACTGCATATTTTTCAAATGAGCCGTCGTCCAGTGCAATGTAGAAGCCGACTTCCTTGTAATTTTCAGTAGTGTCAATACCTGAGAATGCAACGAAATTGCCGTCCTTAGTAATATACGCGCTTACGTCACCGAAGATTGCCTTGTTGGTGATGTTTGCCGGAGCCTTGACGGTTATTTCAGCGCTGCCTCTGAAGATGTTGCCCAGAATATTTGTAGTCGCGGTGATGGTTGTTGTACCCGCGCCAACAGGTGTGATGTTGCCGTTTTCATCGACCTTTGCAACGCTTTCCTTAGTGCTCTCCCAGGTAAAGGTAGCAGAGGTGTTCTCCGAATCATCGGACATGAAAGCCTTTGCAGTAGCAGTAGTGGTTTCGCTGATGTCAATTACGTTTTTACCTAAGCTAACACTTACATTCTTACCTACCAAACCGTCATACGGAGTGAAACTAAGAGTCTTCAGATAGAGGTATTTGTCCAGCGGTCCGTTGGTAGGATGAACGTTATTATACTCACCGCTGTTTTCAAATACGATTGTATTTTCGCCTTCTTCAAGGTATACGACACCGATTTCTTCCTCATCATTAGTTAAAGTTCCTGACGCATTATACTGTACAACCTTGGTCTCAAGATTGGTTCCTATAACTTTTACAATCGGGTCATGCGTATTTGCATTACGTCTGCCGAATACTGCATCTATCTTATAGGTTCCAGCAACCGGTACGTTGAACTTGAATCCAACATTTCCGCTCGTAAGATTAATATCGGTATAATTTGTCTCTCTTGCGGCATTCGGATATGCAATTGCACCGCCATATGAACCTTTCGTCATATTGTCGTATAACGTCTTTGTGGTATACTCTTCATCAACTTCCCAACCATGAGTTGTCATCTTAACATCGCCATAGTTCTGGGCTGTTTTATCCGTCATCCACAGATTTTTCTTAATCTCGTGAACCTCGATGCTGTCAATATCCAAAGTGCTGTTTGCAGTAGCAATTTCCTGAAGAGTCAAAGTATTGTTTCCTGCACTCAGCCAAACCGGGCCAATCGGACGAGTTGCAACATCGTTAACCGTCTCGGTAGTATAATACTTCTCACTGAAATCTACGTACTGCTTAATGCCGCCAACAGTTGCATAGCCGCCGAAGCCGCCGCTCTGCTTCTTGGCATTGAGGTATACATAGTATATACCGCGCGCCGGAGCAGTTACGGTTACGGTCTTTGACTCGTTTAATGCCGCAAACGTCATCTTCTCGCCTGCGGTTGTGCTTACAGCATCCTTATTTACCAAAGATATTGCTTCGTAGAAATAGAAGTTCCATACGCCGTTAGCATTATCGCTTCCACCCGCACATCTGAAGTGAATCATGTTCATTCCCGCATTTAATGCAACATCGGATATTAAATGCGCTGCACGCTGATTTATTGCATTGGCACTGTTATTTGTATTTTTCACTTTTGCTCTTTCCAAGTTGGGAGCGTTGTCTATTGTTGCAACAACATCTCCGGTCAAAGATGTTCCGGAGCTTGCACCTACACCGTTAATAATTACGTCTGCAGATGTACCGTGGTTCGGGTTATCATCGGTAAGAACAACAATATCATATGTACCGCCGTCATTTACATTAAAGTCAAATCCACCGTAATAGCCAGTTTTGTTTTTGCCGAATCCAAGTGATGCGGCAACACGACCGGTTCCTGAAAACGTAGAATATGAGTTGCCGGCTACATCTGAAGTCGTAAAGAACGGGAAATAACGGATGCCCTGTCTTGCAATAGTCATTTTGTCATAAGTGGTTACAACATCGTCAGCCGTAAAATCAAGGCTAAATTCTTTGCTTATCTCACTCTCCGACGCAGGGGTGATTTCAAGCTTCCATATGTAAGGATTATTGCTGCTGGTATCCGTGTAATTATACTTAATTTTCAGAGTATTAATTCCCTCGTATAAGTAAACGATTCCCAACGAATTTCCGGCCTGTGCTGTGCTTGTTGTTGCTACATACTTGCCATTGATTGAAATGTCAAATGTCTTTGCTGACTGCAATGCCAATGTAGCATTGTAATATCCTGCTTTTTCTACAATTATATCAAATGCAAGATAATCGCGATTGTTCTGGAAAATAGGCTGACAAAGTGTGGCTTTCATATTTGCCCAGTTTGCTTTTGCCATGCCGTCAGCTGCCCATCGCGGATGGCTTTCCTGCTCATTAAACTCCCATTTGCCGGTAGTAACATCGTCAAATCTTACGTCCGCAAATGTCGTTTTCGTGCTACCGAACGTATACGTAATCGTACCATCCGCTGCGACTGCTGCCGGGACAGCCGGGATAAGCTGTGCCACAAGGCAGAATGCCAGCAAGAACGAGAAAATTCTTGCCATAGTTTTTGTCTTCATTTTTGTTACCTCCTAAAAATTTTTAGCTTTTTCGGGAATTTACCATATTTTCCCTTATTTTACGATTTAAATCCCCTGACTTTCGGTTATGAGACTTTAAATCGTCCTATTCATATTAATGATACCTTTTCCGTTATATTTTTTCCACACAGATATTAACGCATTTTTATAACAATATTGACTTTCTTTTGTTTTTTGAATATTTCGCCTCCTTTATCAATATATTGTAGGGGACGATACCGTCGCAAGCTGACGTCTGCGCACCCACCACATAGGCTTCTCCTTGAGGAGAGGCTCCGCCGCAGGCGGTGGTGAGGTGTAGGATGCGCAGCATCCGTTATTATTCCACCTCATCCGAGTTGCTTCGCAACCCACCTTCCCCTCAAAGGGAAGGCTTTATAGTATCCCCACCACACAGACCGTTCGGTTACAAACACCACCACGGAGGTAATATAATGATAAAACTAAAGCACAGACGCGCCGCCGTATCGCACTCACCCGCGTGGCGCTTCATTTTGTTGGGTATTGTGTGTGCGGTGCTTGTTCGCACACTGGCGTTCTCGGGTGTTGATGAGGTTCTGCGTGCAACTCTAAAGCGCGCGGCGCAAAACCCTGACTTTTTAAAATTCGCCCTCGCGTCAGAAAGTGTGGCGATGCAGAACTATTCACTCGGCAACCAAGCAGCAGTACACGTGCTGCGTTCCGAAACTCCGTTTTTTGCGCGCCCTGCAGAGGAAACTCCCGCCGAAAACGTCGAATTTAAGCTCATACCGTGGAAGTTTACGCCGCCCGCACCTCCCGAAAAGGTGCGCGAGTTTCCGATAAAAGCCATAAGCATAAACCCTAAATCCCCAAACGGATATATAACCTTAGGCGATATTTATTTAAAAAATGACAGCTCCAAGACCATCGACTTAAACTCGTATTTAAAAGCCGACATGCCCTTTACCCTCAAGGGCGATGGTCCTCACGTGCTTATCGTACACACACACGGAAGCGAGTCGTACTTCCCCGCAGGAAAGTATACATATACGCCCGACGATGTTGAACGCACGCAGGATAAAAACTTCAACGTCATCCGCGTGGGCGACGAGATTGAAAAAATCCTCAAAGAAAAGGGCATATCCGTCGTGCACGACAGAAATATATATGACTCACCGTCATACAACGGATCCTACACTCGCACACTTGATGCCATATCCGCGCAGATGAAAAAAACACCGTCAATAAAAGTCGTTCTTGACATTCACCGCGACGCGATGACCTCAAAGGAGGGCGTAAAGTACAAAACCTCCGCCACCGTAAACGGCAAGCCCTCGGCTCAGCTTATGTTGGTTATGAGCACGGGCGAGAGTGGACTGCCGCACCCGAACTGGCAGGAGAACCTGAAATTTGCGATAAAACTCCAGTGCCGCATAGTAAACAAGTACCCCGGGCTCATGCGCCCGATAAATCTGCGCAAGGAGAGGTTTAATATGCACGTAACCTCCGGCTCAATGCTCGTCGAGGTCGGAACAAGCGCAAACTCACTCGAGGAAGCACTGACCGCCGTCCGACCTTTCTCCGAAGAGCTTTCTGTACTTTTAAATTCGGTGCGAAAGAAGTAGTTTTTTCTTTACAACCACCTGCTTTCAGGTGTATAATAGCTTAAAGAAAATGTTGGTACATATAACAGTAAGGAGATGTATTAAATGAACAAAAGCTCAACAAAGAAACTCGTACTCGCCGCAATCCTGACCGCACTGGTCATTATTTTGCAGCTTATCGGACAGTTTATTAGATTCGGCACTGTTTCAATCTCGCTCGTGCTTCTGCCGATAGTAATCGGCGCGGCAATGTGCGGTGTCGGTGTCGGCGCGTGGCTCGGCTTCGTATTCGGCACGGTGGTACTCTGCCAGGCAGACACTCAATTTTTCTATGCGATGAGTATCCCGGGAACTATTATCACGGTTCTTTTAAAGGGTACAATGTGCGGTCTCTGCGCGGGTTATGTGTATAAGCTCATCGAAAAGAAAAACCGCTATGCGGCAGTAGTCGCGGCGGCAATCACCTGCCCGGTGGTAAACACGGGGATTTTCCTCATAGGCTCCGTAATTTTCTTTATGGATTGGGTTACAGCCTCTGCCGCGGGTCAGAATCTTTTGCTTTTCATGATTATCGGTTTGGTCGGCATCAACTTCCTCGCCGAGCTCATAAGCAATATCGTATTAAGCCCGATAGTCCTGCGCCTTCTGAATATAAACGACAAGGCGTAGCCTACATAGTATATATGCAAAACAAAAAA
>JAZTXE010000065.1:0-9553 GCA_045636205.1 Eubacteriales bacterium | reverse complement strand
ATATACGCTGCGTGAGCTAAAGCAAGCGGGTGCTGCGAGTGCGACTCTTTCGCCTGAGCTTACGTTTTCGCAGATACGCGATATGACCAAGGCAATTGATACCGAGATTATAGTCTACGGCAGACTGCCGCTCATGATATGCGAAAACTGCGTGGTCAAAAGTCAGAGCGGGCATTGCGTGTGCAAAAACGTAAATTACTTAAACGACCGCACAGGTGCGGCATTTCCGATTATACGCGAGTACCCGCATCGGAATGTTATACTAAACTCTCAGAAAATATTCTTAGCGGATAAGAAAAACGAGTATGAGAGCTTGGGTGTTTGGGGTGCAAGACTTATGTTTACAACTGAGAATCCGCGCGAGTGCGTCAAGGTTCTCGAGCGGTACATGGGTGTGGACGAAAGCTGGGCACCGTCGGTTTACACGCGCGGTCTCTACCGCCGCGGAGTCGAATAATTTGGGGGGAGCATATATGGATATGGTTTTAAAGATAAAAGCCGTCTCGCCGCTTATCGGAAAGTCGATCGAGCTTCCGTCATATGCAACCGAGGGAAGTGCGGGAATGGATTTGCGCGCATGCACGACCGAGCCGATTGTCATCGCTCCGGGTGAGCGTGTTGCGGTGGATACGGGTATCGCAATCGAGCTTCCGGGCAACGGATATGTAGCTATGATATGCGCGCGCAGCGGGCTTTCAACAAAGCACGGAATTGCGCTTGCAAACGGCGTAGGAGTAATTGACAGTGACTACCGCGGCGAAATCCGCGTAAGCCTTATAAATTTATCCGCGGATGCGTATACGATAAACCCGGGTGAGCGCATAGCGCAGATGCTTATTATGCCAGTGTGCATTGCAAAGCTTCAGATATGTGATGAGCTTGGTGAAACCGTGCGCGGAAGCGGCGGCTTCGGCTCAACCGGACGGGGGTAAGCGATATGGAAAGGATAATTCTGGCATCTCAGTCACCGCGCCGCCGCGAGCTTCTTGCGCGGATAGTTCCGAACTTTGAGGTGCTTGTAACCGAAGCGGATGAGAATATAGATGGGTCCCTGCCACCTGAGGAGTACGTTATGCAGCTTGCTCTGCGCAAGGCGCAGGCGGCGGGAGTTTCGGATGCCGTAGTAATCGGTTCGGACACTGTGGTAGTGTGTGACGGAAAGATTTTGGGTAAGCCTGCAGATGAAGAGGATGCGGCAAAAATGCTAAGAAGCCTCTCCGCGCGCAGCCATTATGTCTATACGGGTGTTGCGGTTATCAAAAACGGTCAGGAAATCGTAGATTACGAAAAGACCGAGGTAGTGTTTGACGATTTAGACGATGATAAAATATTGCGCTATATAAAAACGCGCGAGCCTATGGATAAAGCGGGAAGCTACGGAATTCAGGGAATAGCCTCGATTTTCGTGCGTGAGATACACGGCGATTACGCAAACGTCGTAGGTCTTCCACTCTTTAAGCTCGGGAAGATGCTGCAAAAATGCGGCGTAAGAATTATTTAAGTGGTGATTTAAGTGAGAGACTTTTTTTCAAGGCGCTGGCTTATAATACTGCTCGCGGCGATACTTCTCTGCCTTGTGATGTCAATCTTTGCAACACTTGGCGGCGGGCGTGTTTCGCCCGTATCAAACTTTATCAACATACTCACTACGCCGATTGAAAAGGTGATAAGCGGTGTGTCCGGCGGATTTAAATCCGTGCATGACCACTGGTTTGAGTACGATGAAGTGGTTGCGGAGAATGATAAGCTCAAGCAGGAGCTGTACGATACTCAGCAAAAACTGCGTGACGCGCAGAAAGCCGAGCAGGAAAACATACAGTTTCGCGCAGCACTTGGCATGAAGGAGCGCGGACGCGATTTTACCTTTGAGGCGGCCGAGATAATTGCAAAGAGCACCGAGAACTGGACGACGACTTTTACTATTGATAAGGGCACACTGTCGGGCATTGCGCTCGATAACTGCGTAATAACAAATGCGGGAATGGTCGGCTTTGTAAGCGAGGTCGGAACCACGTGGGCAACCGTCACCGCGATTACGGATACTACCATGGAAGCGTCTGCCATCGTCTCCCGCACGCGTGAGGTGGCAAGTGCCGAAGGCGATTTTGACCTTATGAAGCAAGGGCTTCTCAAGCTTTCTTATCTTGAGAGGGACAGCAAAATAATAAAAGGCGATACGGTTGAAATCTCAGGCATGGGCGGGCTGTTTCCGAAAGGGATAATACTCGGTACAGTTGAGGAAGTGAAAAATGAAACTCACGGCATATCAAAGTATGCGATAATCCGTCCTGCGGTTGATTTGAGCAAGGTAAACCAAGTGCTTGTTATAAAATCGTTTACCATAACCGAGTAGAAACAGTCAAATAATAAAAGAGAGGGGGGGACCGCACAGTGGAGGATGAGAAGAAACTAAAACGCTATAAATGGATTTTCTATATAACCGTTTTATTTGTCACCGCGATTTTGGAGAGCACTCTTCTCTCGAAAATAAATATTATAGGCGGAAAACCCCAACTTCTTATATTTGCCGTAAGCGTCATAGCCATGCTTGAGGGCGTAAACGGCGGTGCATCCGCGGGTCTTGCCGCAGGTCTTTTTATGGACGCTATGTGCGCACCCGTAGAGGGTTTTTACACGGTAGCATATGTGGTCTGCGGGATAGTGGTCAGCATAATAAACGAGATTACCTATCACAAGACATATCCGGTAAGCTTACTTTTCTGGTTTGCCGCGGTTTTTGTGTGCGATGCATTGTACTATGTTTTCCATATGCTCATCATGGGTAAGGGAAACCCGCTTCTTGTTCTTAAAATCCTGCCCGGTGAGCTTCTTGCAACGATACTTTTTACACCTGTTATGTACTTTGTTATCTGCCTTGTGTACAAAAGATTTGCCTTTGACGATGAGTGATTAAACATAAAACCGGAAGAGAATGCGGTGATTTGAATGGATAAAATAACATTTTCAAAGCGCACGGTCTGGCTTTTTGCCGCGGTGGCGGTGTGCATAGTTATATGCATATTCCGCCTTTTCAATCTGCAGATTGTAAACGGTGAAGAGTACCTTGAAAAGTCCGAGCGCAGACTCAGCCGAACATATACGGTAAAAGCACCGCGCGGTGAGATACTCGACAGGTACGGAAGACCGCTTGTTACAAACCGCACCAGCTTTGCCGTCAAAATTGAGGGCGTCGGATGGCGCGCGGCGGATAAGCCGCAGTTAATCTGTGACCTTATAAGTCTGTGTGGCGAGACCGGTCAGGAGTATATTGATACACTGCCAATCACCAAATCGCAGCCGTTTAGTTATACCTATACACCTGGCGCGGGTGAGAGTGACGAAAAAACGATAGTAAAATACCTTGAGAAAAATAAGTGGCAGGCGGATACCACCGCGCAGGATTTAATACGCCTGATATGCGAGGATTATGAGGTTGACCTTTCAAAATACACCCCGGTCCAGCAACGTCAGATAGCCGGCGTGCTCTACGAAATGGAAGCGCGAAACTTCTCAAGTCAGACCCCATACACCTTTGCGCGCGATGTGGATATTTCACTCGTCACGAAAATTAAAGAGCAAATCCGCTCTTTCCCCGGTGTTATGATAGACGTTGAGCCTATACGCGAGTATCAGACGCAGTATGCGGCACATATCCTCGGCCGCGTCGGTCAGATATACGCAGACGAATGGGACGAGCTTAAGAAAAAAGGCTATAAAATGGATGATACCGTGGGTAAGGACGGCATGGAAAAGGTGCTTGAGGACTATCTGCGCGGTACTGACGGTCTTAAATCCATAGAAACCACCTTTACCGGCAAGGTCACAAACGTGCTCGGCAAGGTGGACCCGATTCTGGGTAACAACTGCGTGCTTACGCTTGACGTGCGCCTTCAGGAGACTGCCGAGCAGTCCCTTGCGCGGATAGTCCCCAAGCTCCGTGCAGAGGGCAAAACAAACAGACGTTGGGGTGGTGACAATGCAAAAGGCGCGGCGGCGGTGGTTATAGATGTAAGAAACGGCGATGTGCTCGCCTCGGCATCTTATCCAACTTTCTCGCTTGAAAACTACGGTAAGGAGTACGCAACGCTTTCAAAGGATAAACTGACACCGTATTTAAACCGCGCGATAGCCGGAACCTTTGCGCCTGGCTCTACATTTAAAATGATAACCTCGCTTGCGGCACTTGAGGCAGGTGTCGTAACACCTGCTACAAAGATTGTGGACGAGGGGATTTATACCTATTACGCACCCAGCTACAGCCCGATGTGCGATATTTACAAAACCTATCGCCGCACCCACGGACCGGTAAACGTCAGCGAGGCGATAATGGTCTCCTGTAACTATTACTTTTACGAGACTGGCAGACTTACCGGCATTGATAAAATTGAGGAGACCGCGCGCCGCTTCGGACTCGGCCAAACCACCGGCATTGAGCTTCCGGGTGAGCGCTCGGGGCAGGTGGCAAGTCGTGCGCTGCGCCGCGAGAAAAACCAGCGTTGGTATGACGGCGATACGCTTGCTGCGGCAATCGGTCAGTCTGACACTCTTGTGACACCAATTCAGCTTGCAAATTATATCGCCGAGTTGTGCAGTGGTGTAAGATACAAGCCGCACCTGCTAAAGAGCATAAAGGATGCATCTACCAACCAAACCGTTTATGAAACCCAACCCGAAGTGCTCGGCACGGCTGACATGGACGAAAAATTCCGAAAAGCTATTTTAGAGGGCATGCGCATGGGCGCTCATGCAGACGACGGCACTGCTGCCGCTACATTTAAGAATTATCCGGTTCAAGTGGGTACAAAAACCGGCTCAGCTCAGGCAACCGGCGGTTCACATGCGGTGTTCGTATCGTTTGCACCGTATGACAATCCGGAAATTGCGGTCGCGGTAGTCGTTGAAAACGGCGGTCAGGGCAGCCGTATCGCGTCGGTTGCACGCGATATATATGATGTGTATTTCAATAATGACTTTGCTGAGGAAAAAGTACAGGGCGAAAATCAAATCCTTCGTTAAAATTGATAAACCCTCAGGGGAGAACTAACAAAATTTGGTTTTTTTCTTGATTATGACATGCTTTTTGAGTATAATATCCTTATTAGCCTTTAATTTCAGGGGATTTCGGCAAGCAAGGGAGTGATACGGTAATATGTCAACGGCGATTTGCGTTGCCTCGGGAAAGGGCGGAACAGGAAAAACCTCCGTGAGCTCAGGCATTGCGTGCTGCCTTGCCGCACTTGACAAGCGCGTGGTCGCGCTTGATGCGGATATAGGTCTTAGAAATCTTGACCTTGTACTCGGTCTTGCAGACCGTGCAGTGTTTGATTTTACCGATGTACTCTCCGGTCGGGCAACGCTTGAGAAAGCGCTCATGCAGCATCCGGAAATCCCGAATCTTTATCTGCTTGCTGCACCACTCGGAATAAAGGCGGAGGATATAAGCATTGCTGAAATGAAAAGCTTGGTCGAAGAACTCAAAAAATCGTTCGATTTTTGTATTATTGACTGTCCGGCAGGTCTCGGCTTCGGCTTTGAGCTTGCTGTCGAGGTTGCCGACCGCGCGATTGTCGTGTGCACACCTGATATTGCAAGCATGCGCGACGCTCAGCTCACGCGCTGCGCGCTTAAGGAAAGCGGCATTGAGGATATTCGCTTGGTTGTAAACCGCGTGCGCCCCAGACTTATTAAAAACCTTGAGGCGGCGAATATCGACGAGGCGATTGATAAAACCGGAATCCGCCTGCTCGGTATAGTTCCCGAAGATGCGCGGGTTATCGCGAGTGCAAACTGCGGAACGTTGGTATTTAAGCATATGAATACTCCAGCGGCGCGTGCATACAGAAACATATCGCGCCGAATGCTCGGAGAGCAGATACCGCTTTTAAAGCTTAAAAAACGCATGGGTTAGAACTTGGTGAAATTACAGAAAGGGATAAGGATATATGAATATTGCAATAATTGCTCATGATAAGAAAAAAGAATTGATGGTTCAGTTTTGCATCGCTTATTGCGGGATTTTATCCAAGCACAATATCTGCGGTACGGGTACTACCAGTAAGCTCGTAAGCGAAGCTACCGGCTTAAATGTAAAACGCTTTCTGTCTGGTCCACAGGGCGGTGACCAGCAGATTGGCGCACGTATCGCGTATAATGAAATCGATCTTGTTCTTTTCTTCCGTGACCCGCTGACTGCAATGCCGCATGAGCCGGATATTCAGGCACTGTTAAGACTGTGCGATATGCATAACGTACCGGTCGCAACCAATGTTGCAACCGCCGAGGTCCTTGTCCGCGGTCTGGATAGGGGAGATATTGACTGGCGCGATATAGTAAATCCAAAATCCGGAAATGTATTGTAATATTAAAGGCTTCTCCGTAGAGGGGAAGCCTTTTTGTGTGCAGGTAAATAACGATACATCGGCAAAACATGTATGAAAAACTTTACAGTATGTTAAGATAAATAGGGTATCTTTTTTTTAGTTAATCTGCTATTATAAATATGACACCTATGGAAGGCCGGAAATGTAAAATGAACAGAAATAAAAACACACATGAGGATACGCAGGAGAGGATTGAAATAGAACGTCTTTGTCCGTCGCCGGAGGAAGGTCTTACCGCTGAGCAGATAGACCTGCGCCTGCGCGCTGGCTATGCAAATGAACCGGTGAACCCGCCGTCAAAGACCGTCGGGCAGATAGTAAGAAGCAATGTATTTACGTTTTTTAACTTCGTCTTCTTCATTCTTGCGTTTTTTATAATACTCGTCGGTTCGTTCCGCGATTTAATGTTTATGCCGATAGTAATTGCAAATATTTTTATCGGTATAATTCAGGAAATCCGCGCGAAGAGAACCATTGATAAATTAACGCTTCTTTCCTCGCCTAAGGCTATAGCCGTGCGCGAGGGTCGTGAGTATACGGTGGATACGTCTCGCCTTGTGCTTGACGATGTGGTGATATTTACTTCAGGCAATCAAATCTGCGCGGACGCGGTTATATTAGAAGGTGAAGTGCAGGTTAATGAATCACTTATCACCGGCGAGGCTAAAGCGGTAGTTAAAGGCGAGGGAGACGAACTTCTCTCAGGCAGCTTCATAATATCCGGCAAATGCTACGCGCGGCTTGACGCGGTAGGTGCAGACTCGTATGCTTCGCGCTTGACGGTTGAGGCGAAAAAAGATAAGCGGAAGAAACGCTCCGAGATGATGGCATCACTCAACCGCCTGATTCAGGTTATAGGCATAGTCATTATTCCAGTCGGAATTATGCTCTATTATCAGCAAACCGCCGAGCTCGGGCTTCCGGTAAAGCAGGCGGTGGTATCCACGGTTGCCGCGCTTGTCGGCATGATACCCGAGGGATTGTACCTGCTTGCAAGCATAGCTCTTGCGGTAAGTGTGGTGCGCCTTGCAAGGTACAAAACGCTCGTCCATGAGCTAAACTGCATTGAAACACTTGCGCGGGTGGACGTTCTGTGCGTGGATAAAACCGGCACGATAACTGAGAACACCATGCAGGTGCAGGAGGTTGTTTTGCTCGATGAGGAGGTTTGCGACGAGTCAGAGCTCTATAAGGCGATGAGCGCGTTTTACAAAAGCCTGCCGGACGATAATGCGACCGCAAACGCCATGCGCGAGTATTTTTCTGAGGATATACTGTGGCGCGCACGCAAAACCGTGCCGTTTAACTCGGCGAATAAGTGGAGCGCGGCGGACTTTGGTGAGAGAGGCGCATATGTGGTGGGCGCACCCGAGTTTGTACTCAAAAACGAGTATGAAAACCTGCGCGAAACCGTTGAGGAATATTCGGATAAGGGATACCGCGTGCTGCTCATTGCGGGGTATGAAGGCACTCTCCGTGATGAGCTTGACGGAAAAATATCGCCGCTTGCGCTCGCGCTTGTTGCAAATAAAATACGCGAGACCGCACCGCAGACGTTTGGCTTTTTTGCCGAGCAGGGAGTCGAGATAAAAGTAATCTCCGGTGATAACCCTATAACCGTGTCCAGAGTTGCCTCGCAGGCGGGTATTGCCAATGCGGAAAAATACGTGGACGCGGCAACGCTTACAACACCCCAGCTCCTGGAGAGCGCCGCGCGGGAATACACGGTTTTCGGACGTGTAACACCCGAGCAGAAAAGACGGCTGATTCGTGCGCTCAAAGCGTCGGGGCACACGGTTGCAATGACCGGTGACGGTGTAAACGACGTTCTTGCGCTCAAGGATGCCGACTGTAGTATAGCTATGGCATCCGGCAGTGATGCGGCATGCCATGTGTCCCAGCTCGTGCTTTTGAATTCGGACTTTTCGTCCATGCCTAAGGTAGTGCTTGAAGGGCGGCGCGTTATAAACAATATCGAGCGCGCGGCATCGCTTTTTTTGGTAAAAAATATATTCTCATTTGTCATGGCGTTGCTTGCAATGCTTATCGCAATGCCGTATCCGGTAACCCCTGCGCAGTTATCACTTGTCAGCACGCTTACAATCGGTGCACCTGCGTTTTTGCTCGCGCTTGAGCCGAATAAAAACTTGGTAAGCGGCAGGTTTCTGACAAACGTTATAAAACGCGCACTTCCCGGCGCGCTTACGGATATTTTCCTTGTCTTGGGACTTCAGGCGTTTACGGAGGTGTTTTCACTTCCGATGTCTGACTTATCCACCATGTGCGCGGTGCTCATGGCGTGGGTAGGACTTCTGGTGCTCTATCAGGTGTGCAAACCCATTGACGTAAAGCGCGGTGCGATATGGGCGGCGATGACGGTTGCGGTAATCTTCAGCATAACCGTGCTTGCGGACTTTTTCATGCTCCATAAGCTGACAGTCGGAGGAACACTCGTATTTATCGTTTTTGCGCTTCTTGCATACCCGGTAATGCGCGCGATTTTATGGGTATTCGGAAAGATTGGGCTTATAATTGAGCTTTCAAAAAAGCGCAGAGCCAAAAAGAGGTAACAATATCACAATAAAACGCAGTAACATAAGCGCAAAAATAGTACAGAAAAGAGATTTTTAACCCGATTTATTGTGCTTTTTAAAAGCTTGTGCTAAAATATAAAAGCTAAAGTGCCCGGGGGGCGTTTCCCGGGCACTTTAATTTTTAAAAAGGTGGTATTTTAAAAGTGATTGGCAAATTTTTCAAGGATTTGAAGGAAGAGTTTCGCGGCTATTCTGCAAAAGCGTTCTCAAATGACCTGATGGCGGGTCTTACCGTTGCAGCGGTCGCTCTGCCCTTGGCACTCGCGTTCGGCGTATCCAGCGGTGCTACTGCAGCGTCAGGACTTATGACCGCGATTATAGCGGGTTGCCTGATTGCGGCGCTCGGCGGTGCATTTTATCAGATTTCCGGTCCTACCGGCGCAATGGCGGCAATACTCATCTCGGTCGTAAGCCAGTACGGAATGCAGGGTGTGTTCGTGGCAACCGCGCTTGCGGGTGTGCTTCTCATAGCTGCGGGTATATTCCGTCTGGGACGTCTTACCGCTTACATACCAATGCCGGTTATAACCGGATTTACATCGGGCATCGCGGTTATAATCGCAAGTCGGAGGCCAAGCG
>JAZTXE010000064.1:0-7385 GCA_045636205.1 Eubacteriales bacterium | reverse complement strand
GTTGCATACGACGTAATGGCAGCTGACATCGAGATGTTCCCGAACGGCGAGTCTTCAAGCTCCAAGAGCATTAAGCCGTACCTGCAGTTTACCACTGCTGACGGCGACGTTAAGACTGTTGAGCCGCGTGCATTCTACGGCAACAACGAAGAAGCAAACAACACCTACACTTCAGCTCGCGTTCCGCAGAACCTGAAGGATGGCAACCAAGAGGCTATCCCGTACTACGGCGCAGCATTCTGGGATAGAATCAACGTTATCGAAGCAACTTCCATCAATCCTGATGCAAGCGGTGAGCTTGCACAGCCGGTATTCGACGCACTGAGCGCCGGAAACAACTACAACCCGGGTCTTGCTGTTGATGGAAACAGCGCTGCTGTTAAGGCTGCTGTAAACAACATGGGCAAGAACAAGCTCCAGATGTACCGCTTCGTTTCTGTTGACGGCGGCGCAACCTTCTCCTACATCTTCGCACTCGGCGAGATGAAGTTCGGTAAGATTGGCACCTACAATGACTCTACTGTCAGCGTTTCCGGTGCAGGCGGCACCCTCGACCTCGAGGATGAGGCTATCATCAACGGCACCATCGAGAAGGGCATGCAGGTTGTTACCTACGCTAAGGACGGCAAGGTTATCATCGAGCCGACCGAGAAGATTACCGGTAAGGCAACCAACTTCGCAAACAAGACTGCTACCATCAACGGCGCAGTTTACCGTGCAGCACTGGGCATCCTCGACGGCAACAACGAGATTGATGCATTCTTCACCAGTGGCGCAGGCAAGAACAAGAACCATGACACCAGCGAGTACACTGTTTACAAGAACTACATTCTTGACTTTGAAGGCATCGCTGCTACCGGCGCTGCAAATGACTACGCTGTAATTCTCCACTCCGCATATGACACTGAGACCGGTCTTGTTACCGTTAAGTTCGGCTTCCCGAACAACACTGAGGGCACCTATGAGGTTTCCAAGCTCAACAACAATGAAGCTACCTCTGAGAGCCTGAAGTGGAACTTCATCAACAACCGTATGGTTGGTGCGGTTGTTCGTGTAAGCATCGTTAACGGCATGGCAAACCTTTCACAGAACGATCCGGAAGAGTTAGCTGCTAAGGTTGGCGTAAACACCAGCGTTAACGGCGCTGATAAGATTGCAAAAGTTGAGGACGGCATGTTCCATCTTGAGGCTCGCGGAACTCAGGGTCAGGAGGGCTATGTTGGCTCCAGAACCTTCCGCGCAGATGCAAACTCTGTTGTATTTATGCTCTACGGCGGCACCAAGGGCAGCGCAGCTCTGAAGGGCGACGTTGTAGATGGCGGAGATGCAACTCTGTATGCTCTCAAGTCCAAGGCTTATAAGCTCCAGAACATCTCTGACGCTGCAGGCGCAAGCGAAAGCGTTTGGACAAACATCGGCGGTGCTTCTGAAAATGAAACCCCGGTAAACAGACAGGTTTACATGGGTGACGCAGTTGCTACCAAGGGCTCTAACGGCATGAGCGTTCTGCTCGCAGGTTCCGTTTCTGTCGGCGAGAGCGCAGGCAGCGGTATCGGCGATATGGACAACATCGCTTACATCGTTAAGGCTGAATCCAACTACAATGCAGATACCGAGCTGTACTACATTGAAGTTATCATGATTAACCACAACGGCCTCATTGAGACCAGAACTGTTGACAATGTAACCGACGACGGTGGCTCTATCATCGTTCCGGACCAGATCGGCGATCAAGTATTCAAGCCGGGCGAAATGGTTCTCTATCAGATGACCGCTTCTCCGGACGAGTCAGATACCCGCGAGTGGATCCAGACTCTCTCTAACAACTCAGACCTTGGCTCTATCGAGAACGTTTACAAGTACGATGAAATCGGCGACCTGTACAAGGAAGGCGAGAATGGCGTCAAGACCTTTGCTGATGCAGGCTACTTCGCAGTTCAGATTGGTATCGTTGATGATGAGTACATCGGCTTCTTTGCAAACTCTCATAATCAGGACGGCAACGACGAAAACTGGGCTGACGGTATGTACGTTGAGGAAATTGATGAATACAACTTCGCAGTTATCGCTATCGACGACAACAAGTTCGTTGAGGGCGGCGAGATTGAGACCATCTCCGAAAACGACGAAATCAAGGCAAGTGTAGATAACAGACTCCACAACGCTATCATCTGCGTTGAGGGCGGCAAGATTGTCCGTGTATTCTCACTGCACAACATGTTCTAAGCTGTAGCACAGCTTGATACAGAGCAATAATGAAACCGGGACTGATTTTTCAGTCCCGTTTTTTTCTATGGGATAAAGCCTTCACCTATGCAGGGGAAGGCTTTTATCATGCGCTACAATATACTTCCGGCGCCTTGTGCAAAATGCGGCAGATGCGGGATTCCGCCATCGCCTCCGCCTGCGTGCGTGCCGCCTGACGAAGACTGAGAATTCTCTAAAACAAGGTAGAGCTTATCCACCTTGCGCTCAAGCTCACCTACACGGTAGGCGATAAGGCTCTGCGTTCGGGCGGATACCATCATTTGGCATAATATGCTCGCCGCCGCGGTAATTGCCGATGCCAAAATTACGTCCGACATATCCTCACTCCTCTAACGCGCCCGCGCGGTAGAGCATGGTTACAACTTCCTCACGTGTGCACGCGCTGTGCGGTCTTGTGCCGTCGGTTATATTCTTCTTCCGCGCAGCTTCCCACGCAGGCTTTGCCCAATCGCTTACTCCTTGCGCCGCCTTTTTCTTCTCGTACTCCTCGATTATCGCGAGTACCTCCTGTTTTGTCATGTCATCTTCCTCCTTTATGCATTTTTGTAAAAATTCGTGCCACCCGCCAAGGCGCAGATTTGCCGGGCAGTTCTTGCCGTTCCATTTATTGTGCTGCACGACGCGCTCAAGCGGGATGCCGTGAAGCCCCATAAGATACCTGACAAGAGACGCGGCATTTTCAATGGCGCGGTTGAAGTTTCCGTCACCGTTTACGCAGATTTCAATGCCTATTGAGCGCGTGTTTCCCTCACTCGTGCCCGCGTGCCATGCAACCTCATTGTCGGGTATATGGCGGTATACACCGTTCTCGTCCACCGAGTAATGCCAGCTCACCTTCTCAGATGTGGTCTTAAGGTATGCCGCATGCGCGGCGGCATCCGCACCGCTTGCGTAATTTCCGGTCTCGTGAATGGTTATGTACTCCATGGAGTTTGCACCGCCCGGGCGGTTTCTCCTGCCCGCGGGCAGAAGTGAGTCAATAATTTTCATGTTTTTATAAATCTCCTCCTTGATATAAATTGTAGGTTTTGTCAGCCCTCTTTTGCCTGGTTTACGATGTTTTTGGCAAACACTGCTGCCATGCCGCAGATTATCCCGCGCAGTACACAGTCGGCAAGTACGGACGGCGAGAGGGTAAAAGCGGCAAATACTTCAAATACTATGCCGAGTATGAGTGCGCAGAGCGGTATCATACGGTCGGGGAAAAATTTCGCGCGCTTTAGCGCAAAGCATACACCGTACACCGCCGCCGACACAAGCGCCATGTCCGGACTTATCATTGACCAAAACGTTTGTGTTACGCCTGTTGCATCCATGTATTAACTCCTCCTTTCGCCTTAAATTCTACACTGTTTAAATAGTGGCTTACAATGGCGCGTTTTTGTAGTCAAACAAATTTTTTTGTGGTATACTATATTTAACTCATTGTAATTATATGATTTGCTCTTATTGGCCCTCCCCTTGAGGGGAAGGTGTCAGCCGATAGGTTGACGGATGAGGTGAGGCGTTGCGGGGGATTGTAAAAATCTCTCCCTCAGTCAGCTTCGCTGACAGCTCCCTCATCAGAGGGAGCCCATGGGTGGAAGACGTGGCACGTTGCGGGGGATTTACCTTTCCACCTCATCAGTCTCGCTGGCGGGAGGGCACGGAGACCCTCCCCTACAGACAAGGAGAAGCCTGCGGGAATTTATGCGAAAACGCAACACCCTATCACAACAAAAGCGAGGTATTTCTTTTATGGACGAGCTCTCACGCAATAAAATTGAATATGCGGTGCTCTGCGGCTTAAATTCCCCCGCCTTCTCACCCGATGAGGCGGTTGACGAGATAAGCCTTCAGGAGCTTGAAGAGCTTTTAAAAACCGCGGGCGGTGAATGCGTCGCACGGATGATACAAAACCGCGCGACACCTGAGCCGAAAACATTGCTCGGCACAGGCAAAGCGCTTGAACTTAAAGAGCTATGTCAGGCAAATCATGCTACGCTGGTTGTCTTTGACAATGAGCTAACCCCCGCGCAGACGCGCAATTTAGAGGAGATAATCGGCGTGCGCGTCATCGACCGCAGCACGCTTATACTTGATATTTTCGCCTCCCGCGCACAGACGCGCGAGGGAAAGCTGCAGGTAGAGCTTGCGCAGTATCAGTATATTCTGCCGCGCCTTACAGGAAAAGGCCTTGAGCTCTCAAGGCTCGGCGGTGGAATCGGAACCCGCGGACCGGGTGAGTCAAAGCTTGAGACCGACCGCCGTCACATTCGCCGTCATATCTCAAAGCTCAAGGAGGAGCTTTCCGAAGTAAGACGCAACCGCGACATTCAGCGCCGCGCGCGGCAGAAGCGGGAGATACCGTCGGTCGCAATCGTCGGCTACACCAACGCGGGAAAATCAACTCTTTTAAATACGCTGACAGGTGCGGGAATCCACGCAAACAACCGCCTGTTTGACACGCTTGACCCAACGGTTCGCGCATGGCGCGTGAGTGACACGCTCGAGGTAGTCTTATCCGACACGGTAGGCTTTATCCGGAAGCTTCCGCATCATCTGGTGGATGCTTTCCGCGCAACGCTTGAGGAACTAAAGTACGCGGATTTACTTCTCCACGTCATCGACTCAAGTGATGAAAACTATCCCGCGCATGCGCGTGTGGTCGCAGAGCTTATAGGTGAGCTTGACGCGGCGGGAAAACCTTGCATAACCGTTTTTAATAAAATTGACCTTTGCACGGACCGTGACTCACTCCCGCGTGACAATGAGACGGTATGGACCTCCGCGCGCTCGGGCGACGGGATGGACGAGCTCACCCGCGCGGTCGCGGGGATACTCGACGCGGGGCGGATGCGCTTAAAGCTTCTTATACCGTACAGTGATGCGGCAAATGTTGATATTCTCCACCGCGAAGCCAAGGTCATGGGCGAGGAGTACACGCCCGACGGCATACTCATTGACGCGGTGTGTGACGCGCGCCTGGGCGGGCGGCTTAAGAAATACATCTCATCGGACAGTGGGGTTTAAAAAATGAAGGATTACCTGACGCCTGCAGGCTTCGGGCAGGATGAATTTATCGAAAAGCGCTCGCGCTTTATCGGCTCGGTCTGGAAATGTGAAACCGAGGTCGAGGCGCTTGAGCTTATAAAAAAGACAAATGAGGAGCACCGCGAAGCCGCGCATAACGTCTATGCGTATATAATACGTGATAACAACATCATGCGCTATTCGGATAACGGCGAACCGCAGGGCACTGCGGGCATGCCGGTTCTTGAGGTACTGCGCCGCGAGGGTCTTACAAACGTACTCTGCATCGTCACGCGCTACTTCGGCGGCGTGCTGCTGGGCGCGGGCGGGCTTACACGCGCGTATGCCAAGGGCGCGAAAATCGGTGTAGACGCGGCAGGGATCCTGCACATGCGCAAGTGGTCGGAGCTTCTCATCGAAGCACCGTATAACCTGCAGGAGCGCGTGAAATTAAAAGTCGAAGAGCTCGGCGGCATGATACGCTCAACCGATTACGGCGCAAGCGTTTTGTTTGATACGGTAGTCCCCGCCGAGGACACCGAGAGCTTCTCGGCGGAAATTTTAGACCTGACCGCAGGCAAGGTAACACCTGCCCTGATGGGCGAAACCTTCATGGGCGTTAAAATAAAATAAATATATAATAAAGGGTTGATTTAAAAAATGGTCAACAGTGTGGGGAATGTACAGCTTATCCAACGGATAAACCGCGTCAAGGTTTTAGATTACATACGCAAATACGGTCCCACCGCACGCACGCGCGTGGCGGAGCAGACTAACCTTAGCCTGTCGTCAATAACCAATATAACAAACTACCTGCTCAGCCGCGGGCTGGTGTCGCAGGGTGAGACGATAACCTCGAAAAACGCGGGGCGGCGCGCGTCACTTATCGAATTTAACGCATCCGCGATGCAGATTGTCGCAGTAAACGTCGAGCCCGACGGTGTCGAGCTTGCGCTCTGTGACCTTGACGGCGCGGCACTCCTTACGCGCCGCATAGTTCCCGAGCGCTTTCACGATGCAGACTGCGTACTCGGCGCGATTGAGGCGGAGATACGCGCGATACTTCGCTCGGCACAAAACCCAGTCGCGATAGGCATCGCGGTAAACGGCCACGTCGAGGGCGCGCGCGGTATCGTAACCTCAAGTACCATGCGCTGGAAAGGCGTGCGTGTCGGCGAGTTTTTTAAAAAACGCTTTGACGGACTGCACGTCTACGTGACAAACAACTCCAAAACCAAGGCGCGCTGGCAGATAAAACGTCTTGGCGAGGCGGCTGCAGAAAACCTTATTTTCCTTGATTTGACAAGCGGTGTAGGCATCATAAGCTTCTACGGCGGAAAGCTCAATGAATCTGTCGCAGGTGAGCTCGGGCATACGACGGTCATGAAGGACGGCCCGCTGTGCTTTTGCGGAAACCGCGGCTGCTTGGAGCTTGTCTGCTCGGTCGAGTATATCCTCTCACGCTGTCGCGAGGCGCATCAGGCGGGCGGCTGTGCGTGGATGAAGGATGCGGAAAAGCTCTCTTTTTCCGATGCGGTGCGAGCATTTGAACAGGGCGATGTTGAGGTGCGCGATATTTTCCGCGAGTGCGCCGAGTACCTCGGCATCGCAATCGCAAACATTATAAGCATATTCGAGCCTAAGATAATCGTAATAAACGGTGATAAGCTCACCCGCTGCGATTTTATATATCAGACCGCGCGTGACGAAGCCGAGAGACGCGCGTATTCGATGTCCATAACCCCCAACCGCTATGAGCGCGTGGAAATCTCAGCCGAGCAGGCGCTTGCAGGTGTTGCGCAGTATGTAGCAGACTGCCTGTTTGCGCCCGACGGCCCCGAGGATATCCTGTAAAAAAAGCCTTCCCCTACATAGGGGAAGGCTTTTGTCGTAGGCTTCTCCTGCGAGGAGAAGCTGTCGAGCGCCAGCGAGACTGATGAGGTGGAAAAGCAAATTTTGCGCACTATGTTGTGTCTTGCAATGCGCAAGGTTTTCACCTCATCCGTCAGCCTGACGGATGCCACCTTCCCCTATGTAGGGGAAGGCTTTTGTCGTAGGCTTCTCCTGCGAGGAGAAGCTGTCGAGCGCCAGCGAGACTGATGAGG
>JAZTXE010000063.1:0-2126 GCA_045636205.1 Eubacteriales bacterium | reverse complement strand
CCGCCCACAACATCGCTGGAGGTTGCATAAAGAACCTCAATATCCAGATTTCCTGACTGGATTTTATTTACTCCGGTCGATGCGGAGTCCGTAAACCACGCAAAGGTGGTGCCGATGAGCATTGCAAAGCAAAGCAGAAGTAATATGCTGCTTGTGAGCAAAGCTCTCTTAGTTGATTTGCTATTCGTCATTTTTATTACCTCCTTATAAAATATTTTAGTTAGACGAATATATAAACAGCCGTTTGCTGCCTATAGCGTTTGAAGATTGCCGCCTATCCCTCAAGGTGAGGGATAGGACGGCGTTAATGAACAAAACAGAATTTATATGTTATTGAGCAACCACGGTGTACCAAACATCACCGTTTGCTTGAGTTTCGGAAATAACCTTGTAACCGTCCGCCACCTTAATATTATTGGGGTCCTGACCTCCTGTTGAAGGATCGAAGTTTACATAGGTACCGCCGTAGACATTGATGAAGCCTGTAGCACGGTTTCTATCCTCGATATTAAGCGTAGCATGACCATCAGCATTGTGGAAGAAACCACCATAAATATCAATAACGCCACCGCTCGAGTAGATCAATTCATGATCTATTTCGCCGTTACTATTTACAAAGCTACCACCGTTGATAACGATGTGTGAACCCGCACCGGCCCAAACGGCGATGCCGTTATCTACCTGATAATCTCCGCCGTTTACTGTAACCAGCGTTCCATCCTTACCTTGTACAGCGCAAGTATATCCCTCGCTGTTGGCTGAATAAATCTTTCCGTCGCCATCGATGGTCAGCTTGGTGCCTGGATTATTCGCTACAAACAGGTAGGTAAATGCGTTATGATTTGCATTTTCATTGACGGTATCGTGAACAATCGTTTTACCATTCAGATCCAAGGTGTAGTCCGCACCCTTTCTGATGATGTACTCATAGCCATATCCATAACGGGCATCGGCGCCGTAGTCAGAGGTTTTGATATCCGAGGACAACTTAAACATGCCCGAGCTTGTTGTAGAGTTGTGGATATCTGCTCCAGAGAACAAAGCGGTTGATTCATCGTAAGTAGCGTCCTTATCATAATCGTTGCCGAAGCTATCATTTTCATAAGTAAACTGAGTTGCAAGAACATTGATGCCGAAGTTGATAGTAGGAATGTCTGTACCATTGTGGTTAGCTTCGTTGCCAACTGTTTCAGCCATGTCAACTTTGGTGATCAGATAGTGAGTGTCGCCGGGGTGAAGTTCTACGTTTTCGCGAAGAACATTGCCTGCCTTGAATGTAGATGTGTTTTCATAAGCTACTCTGTTTTCACCATTAAATGCAAGCATAAGAGCGATATCGCCTACATCATTTGCCTGCTGTACAAGAGTACTTACAGTAAGAATATCGGAAAGAACGATGTCCTTGCCGTCCGTAGTCTTACCAACGGTTTCGCTAACAATGTTCATATTGGCAGCATATTTCAGAGCCAAAGTACCATTGTTCTTGATACGAAGAGCAACAACCTCTGTGTGACCGGGTTCCCAAAGGCCTTTTTGGAACAAGTCGTTTGCACCGTCAAGGGGCTTCCAGTCCGTGCCATTGAGTGTGTACATAACATCGATGTCAAGGTTGCCGGATTTGATTACATTGCTGGCGGTTGCAGCACTGTCCGTAAACCACGCAAAGGTGGTGCCGAGAAGCATTGCAAAGCAAAGCAGAAGTGATATGCTGCTTGTGAGCAAAGCTCTCTTAGTTGATTTGCTATTCGTCATTTTTATTACCTCCTTATAAAATATTTTAGTTAGACGAATATATAAACAGCCGTTTGCTGCCTATAGTTTAAAAATAGGTTATTTTGTATAGTTGTAAGAGGGAATGGAAGGTTGTTCTTCCTCTGCATTAAACCATGTTACATTAGAAATTCTGTTTTCGGATTCACCAAAACCGCTTTCGTCATAATCATTGTCGGAATATCCACTGCCAAGCAATACTCCAACTGCATTTCCATACCCATCGGCGTTTTCAATGATTACATCTTCAATATTGCAGTTAGTTATCGTGAGATGCCCCTCAGTCATTGTTCCGGCAATAACACCAATTGCACCCTGAGATGTAATGGTTGAATTTTTGATGTTTACCTTATCGA
>JAZTXE010000062.1:0-3126 GCA_045636205.1 Eubacteriales bacterium | reverse complement strand
TGCGAGCAGGTCTTCTATTTCCGCATCGTAGGGGAGCTTGTCCCAATTGTACATTTGTTTTAAATCTATTCCGTCATAGCCCCAGTCGTTATATATGCCGTCAAAGCCGTACTTGTCAAGAACCGCGAAGGTGCGCGGGAGAACATACTCGCGCCAGGCGGCACTGCCTGCGTGGCATTTTGCATAGTGCAGGTACGAAAGGTGGATTTCGTAATTACCGCGCCTGAAATCCTCGCGGTAATCCGGGTCGTGCAAGGAAAAATATCCGGAGGATATGTACGGGATTATTTTCATTCCCAAGTCATGGCAGGTATCGACAAACTTCTGCATGCCTTCCGGGTCATGGCTTGTAAACTTATCCGCGCCAAGGTGGCGGATAGAGTCATTCCACTCCTCGTGTATCTGCACAAGGCCTACGCCTTTTTCAGCCATGTCGCGGAGCAGATTATAATCGTACTCGGTGGGCATAATCGAGAATTTTGCCGGATAGTCGCCTAAGTTATACGTCGCCTGACCCGGGATATAGTCACAAATTCTGTGACGCTTTATAAATTTTTTGTTATCGCGGGCGGCATTGTTGATGTTCTCAACTCTTTTTGCGTGTTGTTCAAGTGTCAAATACTTCATTATCAGCTTCCTCTCTGAATATATGGGTGTTTACAATCTCTCAACTCAATGCGTATGGGTCTAATAGTATCATTATATAGATGGTGCAATACATCTTCTTTGTATTAAAAAAATTTTTTTTGCACAAAAAGAATGTGTGCAAGAATCGGCGGATTTGCTAAAAAAAAGACAAATAGTACAAAGAAATTACGAGTTAACAATAATAGTATAAATATAAGGTGGAAAAATTTCAACAAAGCTCCGTTTGTTAAAAAAATGTATGAGGGGTAATGGCAATGAAACAGAGGAAGTATATTGATATTTTTGCAAGTGTCGGTCAGATTTCCGTGCCGAATCCGGACTATCCCGAGTCGGTGGAGGCTCTACTTTCGGACATGCAGTATGCGCGGATACACTCGGCATTTGTTTTGCACAATGCGGTAAAGAATTACTCGTTCTCCTACGGGAATGAGCGTGCGATAGAGCTTGCTGCGGACAATTCCAGACTGCACGCGCTGGCTATGATAGCTTCAACTCCTGATTTTGAAACCGGCGCGGACTATTTTAAGAAGCTTCTTGCGCGCGGTGTGTGTGGGTTTGTCACATCTGCCGGAGCGCGGCTTGCCGGCTCGCTCGACCCTGCGTCAATGGAAAAAGCGGTTGAAGCGCTGAGTGAATACACACGCCCGCTTATTGTGTCGGGAGTGTTTCTTGAAGAGCATTTTAAAAAGGTTACGGCTCTGGCAAAAGCATATCCCGAGCTTCCGGTTATCATGCATGGTACAAGCTGGGGTACCGCGCGTTTGTTCTTTGAGGCGATGGACAAGTGCGATAACCTGCACTTTGAGTTTACGGATAATCATACCAATAATATTATGGAAATTACAAAGGCAAATTACGGCTGTGAGCGCGTGCTCTACAACTCCAACTGGCCGATGAAGTCGATGGGTGCAATGAAGGCACTTGTAGAGTATGCGGATATTTCCGATGCGGAGAAGGACCTGGTTGCCCACGGCAATGCGTGCCGCCTGTTCGGAATTTCGCCCGAGAGCCTTGAGCTCTATGATGAGAGTGAGTGTGAGCTTGACGAAATCGCGCGTCAGGCGGATGAGGGAAAACCTGTTTTAGTGCCGGTTATTGACTGCCACTCGCACATCGTCGGAAGTGGCGACGCACCTAACGCGACGATTATGACCGAAGCGGACGCGGATGGTTTTGTAAAAAAGATGGACCGTCTGGGAATTAATACGACAATTACCGCGCCGTGGATAGGGATTTTTCACAGCGGCATTACCGGAAACGAGGAAACACTTGAGGCGGCGAAAAAGTACCCGGGCAGATTTTTGGGCTTCAGCTGCTGTAACGTAAACTACGAGCACGAGCGCAACGCGGTCACGGGATATCATGACAGAGAGCCGGACATATTTGTCGGCATAAAGCCATACCCGCCGCAGTATAAGTTTGATTTGACCGGTGAGAAGTGCAGAGAATGGTTTGAATATGCAAACGAGCATCACCTGTGCGCACTCATCCACGCGGACGGCGATGCGTGCTACCCCGAGCAGACGGATATTTTGAGCGAAAGGTATCCGAATGTAACGTTTATTCTCGCGCACAGTGGCGCGTCGTTTGACATTGCGCGCATGAACGGTGCGGTTGCCAAGAAGCATGACAATGTCGTACTTGATATTACATACACCTCTACCTCGCGCGGCATGATAGAGTTTTTGGTAAATGAGGTCGGAGCGGACAAGGTGCTTTTCGGAACCGACAGTCCGATGCGCGATGCAACACCGCAGCTTGCATGGGTGTGCTATGCAAAGCTCTCTCAAGAGGATAAAAAGAAAATCCTTGCGGGGAATATGGAGAATATTCTTGCTAAAAGGAAGTAGTTGCGCACGTTGCAATATGAAATAAAAAAACGGTCTTAAAGTGCAAAAAAAAGACGTATAGTGCAAAGAAATGTTCTTTGCAATGCACTACAATCAAGTTAAAGTATATAAAAAGTTTGGCATTGAGTTTATTTTGTCGAAATTCTGACATTTTTTTACATATATTAATTTAATGCCGACTTATTATATATGATTATAAAATAAAATTGGAGGAAAAAACTATGAACAAAAAACGCATACTCTCATTTTTTGTTGCCCTGTGCATGATTGCTGCAATCATTCCTGTGGGCATCGCACCGGCATCTGCAAGTGATGCGGCGGTTTATCCGACGGTAATTAATTTCACCAACGGTGGCGCGGACAGCGATGTAACGCTGTTGATGACCGACCGTTCCACCGGTGAGCAGACCGGAAGCTTCAAAGACGCGACAATAGAAGCTTACGGCTATGAAGTCGTTGTCGGTAAAAACAGTGCCGGAACCGACCGTATACACACCCAAAGTATAGTCGCAGCAGCAAACTATGTTTATGTAACAAACACTAATGCTGACCATTTTGCACCGCTTGCAATAAAAGTCCCCGCAGGTACGTACAGAGTGTTCATGAAAACACCTGCAGGAACCCTCCC
>JAZTXE010000061.1:0-24280 GCA_045636205.1 Eubacteriales bacterium | reverse complement strand
CACCCGCGTGTTAACATCCTGACCCCGGGTCCGGGCGTTGGCGGTCACTGTATTTCGGTTGACCCGTGGTTCTTGGTCGGCGACTATCCGGGGCTTTCCAAGATAATCCATACCGCTCGCAAGATTAATGACAGCATGCCCGCATTCGTGCTTGAGCGTATCCACGATATAATGAAAGAGCGCGGTATTACGGATACCTCGCGCGTAGGTCTTTACGGTCTGACGTATAAAGAAAACGTCGACGATGTCCGCGAAAGCCCGACTCTGCAGATGCTTGAATTTATGGAAAAGCACCTGTGCGCAAATAACATGAAGGTCTATGACCCGTGGGTAAAACGCGACATTGTACCCAACCAGTGCCACAGCTTGGATGAGTTTTTAAACTCGGTTGACTTGGTAGTAATCCTTGTAGGTCACAGCGAAATCCGCGAGAACATGAACCTTCTCAAGGACAAACTCGTGCTTGACACACGCAAGGTCTGCAATTTGGACGGCACATATTATCTGTAAATTTAAATTCAATATTAAAAAGCCTGCTTCAATTTATGAAGCAGGCTTTTTTGCACAATAAAAAATCAAGCCCTGCCTTGGTGCAGGCGGGGCTTGACCGGTTAATTTACAATATTAGAATTTAACGCGCTCTGCGATGTAGTTCTTAAGCTCGGAGATAGCTACGCGCTCCTGCTGCATAGAATCACGCTCACGCACGGTTACGCAACCATCCTCTTCACTTTCAAAGTCATAGGTGATGCAGAACGGTGTTCCAATCTCGTCCTGACGGCGGTAACGCTTGCCGATTGAGCCGGCATCGTCAAACTCAACCATAAACTCGCTGCTGAGCATCTCATAAACCTCGCCCGCCTTGTCGCTGAGCTTTTTGGAAAGCGGAAGAACCGCGCACTTGTACGGAGCCAGGTACGGATGCAGGCGAAGTACGACGCGGACATCGTTCTTCTCAGCATCGACTACTTCTTCGTCATACGCCTCAACAAGGAATGCAAGTGCTACGCGGTCAGCGCCCAGTGACGGCTCGATAACGTACGGAACATACTTTTCGTTGCTCTCCTGGTCAAAATACTCCATGCTCTCGCCCGAGTGTGTCTGATGTGCGGTAAGGTCAAAGTCAGTTCTGTCAGCAATGCCCCAAAGCTCACCCCAGCCAAATGGGAACATGAATTCTATATCGGTAGTCGCGTTTGAGTAGTGAGAAAGCTCTTCCTGCTCATGGTCGCGCATCTTGATATTTTCCTCTGCAATACCCAAATCAAGCAGGAACTTCTTGCAGTAATCCTTCCAGTAGTTAAACCACTCAAGGTCGGTTCCCGGCTTGCAGAAGAACTCAAGCTCCATCTGCTCAAACTCACGGGTTCTGAAAGTGAAGTTACCCGGGGTAATCTCATTTCTGAAGGATTTACCCACCTGACCTACGCCAAACGGGATTTTTTTGCGCGCGGTGCGCTGGATTGACTTGAAATCTACGAAAATTCCCTGAGCAGTCTCCGGACGGAGATACAGCTCATTCTTTGCATCTTCGGTAACGCCCTGGAAGGTCTTGAACATGAGGTTGAATTTGCGGATGTCGGTAAAATTGCTCTTGCCGCAATCCGGGCAGACAATATTGTTCTCTTTGATATAGTTTGACATTTCTTCAAAGCTCCAGCCCGCCGGATTTGCACCGGTTGCCTCGATGAGCTGGTCTGCACGGTGACGGGTTTTGCACTCCTTGCAGTCCATAAGCGGGTCAGAAAATCCGCCTACGTGACCGGAAGCTACCCATACCTGCGGGTTCATGAGGATCGCACTGTCAAGACCTACGTTGTAGCGGCTCTCCTGCACGAATTTCTTCCACCATGCGCGTTTTACGTTGTTCTTAAACTCAACGCCGAGCGGACCGTAATCCCAGGTATTTGCCAAGCCTCCGTAAATCTCGCTGCCGCTGTATACAAAGCCGCGACCTTTACACAGCGCGACAATTTTTTCCATTGTTTTCTCTGTGTTCTTCATTCGTTTATCGCCCCATTCGTAATTAGTCATAATATTTTACCATACATTTTTAAAATATACAACTAAAAAACCTTCTTTTTTGCATTAATTTTTATTCTCATGTATTTTCAAGCTCGCCGAAGCTTATCCCTCTGTAGTACCAGCTTAAAATTTCGCGGTAATTTTTGCCCTGTTTTGCCATTGCACGCGCTCCGTATTGGCTCATTCCGACGCAGTGACCGTAGCCTAATGTGTCAAATATAAGCTTGTCATCCTCAACTTTAACGGTAAAATTCGTCGAGCGCAGTCCGACCAGACTGCGCACCTGATTTCCGCTCAAGCGCACCCCGCCGACATATACACTTATCACGCCACCTGCATCACTGCGCGTTGAGTTTTTAAACCATGTCTCCGGCGATGCCGAAAAATCGCCGCCGCTCCACTTTTTCTCAAACGCGGCTTTAAACTCATCTGCGGGTATCTCAACCCTGCCATAGTATGCGGGCGCTTCCTGCTCACCGAAGCTTTCAACACTCTGCAAATACGCAACATCGCTTCCCCACACGTCCGCGGCGCGCTCGGTTTTGCCTGCCGATGCAGAATGAAATACCGCGGATATTGGTTTACCGTCATAGAGTAGTATCTCGCCGTCTGTCAAGGATACCGCCCCGATTATTTTATCGCTATACTGCTCTCGGCTTATACCCCAATTTGCCGCAGCGATTGCAAGCGGCTTATACGCTTTGCAGTGCGCGGGGTTTGTGCAGAGCATTGCGCCGTTGTGTGACTTATCCGGCGTAACCGATGCGCGATTAAGAGCATATGTTCGCGCGGCAACCGCCTGAGCCTTAAGCGCTTCCTCGGGGAAAAGAGCAGGCATTTCACTTGCAACAACACCTTGCAAATACTCGTCCAGCGCAAGCGTTTCCACCTTTTCACCGTCCCACACGGTTATTTTCATCTGCGCATCCTTGACACGGTTTTCAATATCGCTCGCCGCGGAAGTTTCTACCGCAATCTTCTCTCCGATTACCGCATCTTTTACGGCAAAAAGGGGAGCTGCAAATACCACAAACCACAAACCTACACACAAAATCAGGAATTTCTTCATTTTTAAAACTCACCTTTCTTTCACACTTTCTCAAATACTCATTGACCTTTTTGCATAAATAATATAAAATAATATAATTAACAGAGAATTTTCAATCAGCATTTTTTTGAACAAGGAGGATATACAATGCTTGGATATGAAAACCACTCCTCCGAAGAATTCATCACAAGTTTATGCGATGAGTTTCGGAAAGATAACTATATTCCGCCCGAAGCGTGCACAAATTTGCGCGTACGCCGCGGTCTGAGAAACTCAGACGGCACGGGTGTCCTTGCAGGACTTACGCTCGTAGGTAACGTACGCGGCTATACGGTTGTTGACGCGGAGCGCAAGCCAATAAAAGGTCAGCTCCTCTATCGCGGAATAGACGTAGAGGATATAGTAGAAAACATAGCTAACGAGGACCGCTTCGGCTACGAAGAGGTCGCTTATCTACTTCTTTTCGGGAAGCTTCCCACTCAAGAGCGTCTCTCACTCTTCAAAAAGCTCATTGAGGAAAACCGTGCACTTCCGAAAAACTTCACCGAGGATATGATTATAAAAGCGCCCAGCCGTGACATTATGAATAAGTTGGGTCGCTCAGTGCTCACACTCTATTCATATGATGACCGCGCGGACGACCTTTCACTTGAAAACGTAATGCGCCAGAGCATCCAGCTCATAGCGCGCATGCCGATTATCGCGGCTCAGGCGTATCAGGTAAAGCGCCATTATTTCCATAATGACAGTATGTATCTCCACATTCCGCCGGAGAATTTGTCCACTGCAGAGACTCTTCTTTACTGCATCCGTCCGGACAAGAGCTATACCAAAGAGGAAGCCCGTCTGCTCGACTTATGCCTTATTCTGCATGCCGAGCACGGTGGCGGTAACAACTCCGCCTTTACCTGCCGCGTTCTCTCTTCTTCCGGAACCGATACATATTCGTCGATTGCTGCGGCTCTCGGCTCGCTTAAGGGTCCGCTTCACGGCGGTGCAAACTCCCAGGTTTGCCGCATGATGGAGAATATTCAGGAAAACGTACGCAACTGGAAGGATGACGATGAGGTTAAAAACTACCTCCGCCAGATTATCCGCAAGGAAGTCGGCGACCACAGCGGCAAAATTTATGGAATGGGGCACGCGGTTTATACACTCTCAGACCCTCGTGCGGTGCTTCTTAAAAAATATGCGCGTGAGCTTGCAGTAAAACGCGGCTTTGATGACCGCTTTGCTCTGATAGAGTCCGTCGAACGCCTGACTCCCGAGGTCTTCCGCGAGGAAAAGGGTGACAGCAAGGCACTTTGTGCAAACGTGGATTTATATTCAGGTTTGGTATACGAGATGCTCAACATCCCGACCCCTCTCTACACCCCCATCTTCGCAATCGCGCGAACCGTCGGCTGGTGTGCTCACCGTATAGAAGAAATTACCACCGGCGGACGTATCATCCGCCCGGCATACAAATCTATTTCTCCGGACACTCCGTATACTCCGATTGCAAACCGCGGATAATTTCAAAAGGGGGCTTCGTCTTATTATGAAGCGAATTTTTCTTTTCGGAATATTGCCTTTTATACTCGGACTTGTCGCCGCATGGCTTCGCGCGGGTGAGCTTGCATATGTCTTTGACTTTTCAAGCGGTCTTCCGTCAAACCCGATGTGGTTTTCCCCGGTGCTCAGCGCGCTTGTTATAATATGCGTAATTTTATTTTTAATCTTTGCATTTCGCTTTAAGCCGGGCGAGCCGCACGGCAGCGCAAGCCCTGCCCTTATGCCGGCTGCGTGCGCAAGCTTCTGCGTTCTTTTTACGTTTTCGGGATATGAGCTTTATCTTTACATGCAAACCCGTGAAATAACAAGCCTTATCTTTGGTATTCTTACCCTGCTATGCTCGGTATCGCAACTGTTTTTGGGGATAAAGCATCTTGAAATTCGCGATAACACGGTATATAACATCTTTGCCGCCATTCCGGTATTTTGGGCATGCTATGCGCTGATTCTTATTTTCCGCGAGCGCATTTCAGACCCTATAATTTCTGATTACATTTACCTTTTGCTCGCGTTTGTGGGTATTTTGCTCTTTGTCTACGCCCAGTGCGGGTACGTATTCGGAAAAAGCCGTCAGCGTATCGCAATAGTTTCCGGAGCTTTGGCAGTATTCTTCTGCACGCTTGAGCTTTTTGCTCCGCTGTTTACAAGCCTTCTGAGTCCGGATAGTCTGTTCATGCGCCCGACTCTTGAGGAAACCGCGCCTTTGGTAGCATTTTTGATATATATCCCGTTTTCTCTCGAGGAAATGCTCAGAAATGCAAACCGCGTAGGATTAAAATAGCATAAAATTTAACAGGCAGACGTTTTTCGGCTGCCTGTTTTTATCAGGATATGAATTTTTTTCTTTTTTATGTGTATTATAATAACTATGTGATTTAACACACTGTAAGGAGGCTATGGCTTTGGAAAACACAAACAGAATTGACGCTTCTGCCATGCACAAGATAGGTTACGGACTGTATGTGGTCACATCACATGACGGCAAGCGCGACAACGGACTCATCGTAAACTCAATAAATCAGGTTACAAATACCCCAAACCGCATCGCAGTGACGATTGACAAGAAAAATTACTCGCATGACGTAATAGCGCGCACAGGAATTATGAATATTAACTGCCTCGACGAGAATGCTCCGTTTTCCGTCTTTGAAAACTTTGGTTTTCAAAGCGGTAAGGATGCTGATAAATTCAAGGATATATCCCCCGAGCGCACGCAAAACGGCCTTGCGATTTTGCCCGAGTATATAAACTCGGTTATATCTTTAAAGGTTGAGCAGTACGTGGATTTGGAAACCCATGGCATGTTTATATGCCTTGTAACCGAGGCGCGTGTAATATCCGAGGGTGACACCATGACATACACCTACTACCATAAAAATGTTAAACCAAAGCCGCAGGCGCAAAAGAAAAAGGGCTTTGTGTGCAAAATCTGCGGATATATATACGAGGGTGATGTGCTACCGGACGATTTTATCTGCCCGCTCTGCAAGCACCCCGCATCGGATTTTGAACCAATCGAATAATAAAATGACCGGAATGAAGTTTTTCATCCCGGCCTTTTCCTATATGTCAGTATCCACCAAAATATTGCTTATCCCGTTTTTCTCAAACTCTGAAATATACGCGTTTATGCGTGCGGCAAGCTCCTCGACCTCTTCGGTCTGCCCGGAAACATAAAAATCACGGTGAGCAAGCTCCTCGGCAAGTATCTCATAGAAAACCGAGTCCTCATAATCCATGATAGCCTCGTGTATTCCGCCTTGAGAAAAAGCCTTCGACGGAACATCCACCCCGCTTATCTTTTCCGAAAGCGTGGGCATGTTAAACTCGCGGCACTTGCCGAAAAGATAACTTTCCACCTCATCATAATCGGATATTCTGTCCGCCCCGCGCGCGGAATTTAAAATCCAGTTTCCTATATAGACCAAATCCAGCATGCGCCGATACTGCTTTGGCGTAAATTCAATATTCATATATTTATCTCCTCTTAAACCCAAGCGTATTTCATTATACGTTTCGGACAAAATCTGTGTTCTCATTCTTTCCGCAGTTTTTATTATACAAACATTTCTCTGCATTTTCCACCCTTTAGGGAAATTTTTTCAACCGTATCGGCGGATATTTTATCATATGACTGTTGCTCTTTTCTGAAAATATAGTATAATTTATATTAGAGAATTATCGGCTGTGACATTTGTGCTTTATTTAAAATTGGCTGAATAGATATACTAATATCAAAATTCAAAGGAGCGAAACGCTTTGAACAAAAAGAACATTTGCGTTATCTTTGGCGGAATATCGCCCGAGCACGACATTTCCCTGCTCTCGGCATCCTCCATTATCAGGAATCTGGATACGGATAAATATAATATTTTACCCGTTGGTATAACAAAGAAAGGTCACTGGTACTACGCCCCGGATGCCACTCCCGACCGTGTGGCGGACGGCAGTTGGACCGAGCTTTCATCCAACGTATCCGCAACAATCTCTGCTGACCGAAAAAACCGCGGTCTTCTCATTTTCGGAAAGGCTCCGTCGGTAAAGCATTTAGACTGCGTTTTTCCGGTACTCCACGGCGCGTTTGGCGAGGACGGATGCATGCAGGGTCTTTTGGAGCTTTCCGGAATCCCGTACATAAGCCCGGGCGTAGCTTCCTCGGCGGTATCTATGGATAAAACCCTGACTAAGCTTGTGGTGGACAAAATCGGCGTGCGTCAGGCGGATTGGGTGATGTTCCGTGCCGAGGAATTTGAGCATGACCCCAACGGCATAGTCAAAAACCTTGAGGAGCGTTTTTCCTATCCTATGTTCGTAAAACCGTCGAGCACCGGCTCTTCGGTAGGTATAAACAAAGCTAAAAACCGCGACGGTCTGATGTATGCACTCGATGAAGCCTCGCACTACGGCACGAAAATTCTCGTTGAGGAGTGCATAGTAGGTCTTGAGATAGAGACCGCGGTAATGGGAAACCGAGACCCGCAGGTTTCCGTTTGCGGTCAGGTTCTTCCCTCGCGTGAGTTTTACAGCTACGAGAGCAAATATTTTGACAGCGCGTCCAGAACACTTATCCCGGCAGAGCTCCCGCAGGAAATCTCCGATAAGCTGCGTGACGCGGCGCGGCGCATTTACCTCGCACTTGACTGCCGTTGTCTGTCACGCGTGGACTTTTTCGTAACCCAAGGCGAGCAGCAGGAAATCGTATTCAACGAAATCAATACTATCCCGGGATTTACCAACATAAGCATGTACCCCAAGCTCTTCGAGGCATGCGGCATCGGATACTCCGAACTTTTAGACCGCCTCATTGCCTACGCATGCGAAAAATAAAACTATTAGCGAAACGGTGATTTTTATGCAAAGACGGCCCATAGGCATATTCGATTCAGGTCTCGGCGGACTGACTGCCGTGCGTGAAATATCAAAGCTTCTCCCCAGTGCGGATATTGTGTATTTCGGGGATACCGGTCGTGTGCCCTACGGTACGCGCTCAAAAGAAACCATTATACGCTATACACGCCAGAATATACGATTTTTAAAAAGCTTTAACATAAAAGCACTTCTCATTGCCTGCGGAACAGCAAGCTCTGCGGCACTGCCCGAGGTGTGCTGCGATGAGGATTTCCCGATAATCGGAGTGGTTGAAAGTGCTGCAAAAAAAGCCGTAATGTTAACCAAATCAAACCGCATCGGCATTATCGGCACAAATGCAACCGTCCGAAGCGGCGCTTATGAGAAGGTAATAAAAAGTTTAAATGATGAAATTCATACCGTGTCAGTCCCGTGCCCACTCTTTGTCCCGCTTGTGGAAAACGGGCGTGTGTCACCGGACGACCGCATATTAAAACTCGCGGTTGAGGAATATCTGACTCCTCTTCTCGAAGCGGATGTGGACACACTCATCCTCGGCTGCACGCATTATCCGATAATAGCGGAAGCCATAGGTGATTTCATGGGTAGGCATGTAACGCTCATTAATCCGGGCGCTGAGGCTGCGCACTACCTGAGTACGCTCGATGAGTTCTCGTCTTCAGACGGTTTTCCAGCAACATCACGTTTTTTTGTAAGTGATGACGCGGAAGGCTTTTCACATCAGGCATCGCTGTTTTTAGGGCGCGAAATAGGCGCCGAGGTGGAACTGGTGAATATAGAAAATTTTTAAGGAAGGTAAAAATGGAAAAGGATATAATAATAGAAATAACCGGCCTGCAGGACTATGAGGGTCAGGATCCGGACAATGTAGAACTTGTAACAAGCGGAAAATTTGCAGAAAAGAGTGACGGTCTGTACATTACATATGAAGAAAGTGAGCTGACCGGCATGGACAGCACGACGACTACCCTCAAAATTGAGCCTGATTGCGTCACCATAATGCGCTTTGGTCAGACCCGTTCCCATATGATTTTTGAGGTAGGTCAGAAGCATCTGTCTCACTACGATACTCCGTTCGGCTCTTTTACCGTCGGGATTTGCACGCATTCAATAAATAAGAAGTTTACAGCAGACGGCGGCAAAATTGAAATTCATTATTCGATGGACATAAACAATACCTTAGCCGGTGAAAATTCTTTCAGTCTTAAATTCCGCAACGCTTCAAACTAAAAAGCGGAGAAATGGAGAAATCAGGGATGAAGAAAACTTTTTTGGTGAGAGTTCTGGCAATATTTGTAATTATGGCACTCTCCGTCTCGCTTATGGTTCAGGCGCAGAGTAACTCAACCGTAAATTACGGTGAGAAACTTGATGTGCTCGTCGAGCTTCTGAAAGAGTATCATCTGGACATGGACGAGAACGAAGACCCGATACGCCGCGGGCTCATAAAGATGTTTGAGGATTACCCGGGCACATTCGAGTCTTTTGTAAATATAATGTACCAAAGCTATGACCCATATTCATATTATATGGAGCCGCAAAGATACGATGCGGCGTTTCCCGAGAATAAAACCCGAGTGGGCATCGGTATAAGCATTATAGAGGAAAATGACGGTTGCTATATTCAATCCGTCACCCCGGGGGCTCCAGGACACAAGGCTGGGCTTTGTGAGGGCGATAAGCTTATATCCGTTGACGGCAAGAAGCTTTCAGGGTATACGCCTTCGATGATAGTAGATTTAATGACCGGTGAGGAAGGTCAACCAGTAAAAATAGGTGTATTGCGCGGAGAAGAGGAACTTGTTTTTACGGTTATCCGCGAGCAGTTGACCGTTTCAAATGTGTCCTTTAAAAATATGGGTGATAACATCGCCTACCTTAAGCTAAGCGAATTTAACGGATATACTACATTTATTGATTTCTGCATATACTATGAAATGATACGCGACAGCGGATATAAATCCGTTATCTTGGACCTGCGCGATAATCCGGGTGGGGACCTTGACTGCTTTATAAATATTATGGACCAAATCATTCCGGATAAGGATGTCCCTTATCTTATGGTTCGCCAGTCAAATCCCATGTCACTTAAAACTTATTCCTCCGAAGGCTACGGTTGGAAATTCAACAATATGACCATACTTGTAAATGAGAACACTGCCTCAGCAGCAGAAGTAATGGCAGGTGCTCTTCAGGATTTAGGTTATGCGGAAATAGTAGGCGTGCCTACGCATGGCAAAGGCTTGGGACAAAGCCATATTGAGTTGGGCGATGGGTCGTACGCTATTATAAGCTCTCATGCTCTGCTTCTGCCTGTAACCGGTTCATACACTGGTGTTGGCATAAAGCCGAAGCATTACGCTGAACTTACTTATAAGAAGCAGCAAATGCCGAGCTACGAAGAGCTCGACTTGAGTCGTGGCGTATACCGCGCATTATCCGTAAACGTGCGTGGCATAGAACAGAGGCTGAGTAAAATGGGGTATTTTACGGACACTCCTGATTCGCAAGCCGACTTTAAAACTTATCACGCGATAAACCAATTCCAGAGGAAAAACGGTCTTGAGGTTACTGATGCATCCTGCGATGCGGCGACCGTCCGCGCTATAGATGATGCATTTAAAAAGTTTATCAATACCCCTATTGTGGTGGATACTCAGCTTGAGTGCGCCATGTCAATCGCACGCTTTGCGGCAAATAATAATCTCAAGCCCAAGCCGATTGATAAATCGAAAATCCGTTTTACGGCTGAATAAAACGTTTTTTGATTAAAAAACTTTGTAAAATCCCGATTTTGTACGGATTTTTTTGCAAAAACTCTTGCATTTTCAAAATTTTCCTGCTATAATATCTTCATTAAGATGTAATTGTAGGTTGTAAGTAGAGAGAGTGGGTTTCCCACTCTCTCTTGTACTTCCGGAGCTGAGAGGTGAATTAATATGCAAAAAGTCTGTGAAATAGTAGCAAAACTCGCCGAGCCTGTCGCGCAGGCTAACGGCTGCCGGATTTGGGATGTTGAATTTGTCCGCGAAGGCGGTCAGCAGTATCTGCGCCTTTTAATTGATAAGGCAGATGGCGTATCAATTGACGATTGCGAAGCAATCAGCCGCGCAATGGATCCTATCCTCGACCGCGAAGACCCGGTTCCGGGTTCATACATTTTTGAGGTCGGCTCAGCAGGTGCCGAGCGAGCACTTAAGCGTCCATCGGACTTTGATGAATACATGGGCCACCTGATTTCAATCCGCACTTTCGCGCCGATAGACGGCAGCAAGGAATTCGTAGGCACTCTTTGCGCCTATGAAAACGGAGATGTAACTATAAGTGTTGACGGTGCAGAACGCACATTCTCTAAAAAGGATATTGCCGTAACACGTTTAAGAGTTGAATTTTAAATAAACGATAAGGGAGCGATTAGCAAAAATGAATTCGGAATTTTTCAGCGCCATAGAGCAAATCGAAAAGGAAAAAGGAATCCCGCAGGACTATATGCTTGAGAAGGTATCTCAAGCACTTATGACCGCCTACAAGCGCGACCACATAGGCTGTGGGGACAATATCATCGTAGAGCCGGATACCAAGAAAAAGGTAATGCGTATGTATCTGGCAAAAGAGGTTGTAGAGGAGCCGGAAAATCCGATGACTCAAATCACCCTCGACGAGGCACGCACCATCTCCAAAAAAGCAGGTCTTGGTGATATTGTAAATGTAGAGGTTTCAACCAAAAACTTCGGTCGAATTGCGGCTCAGACTGCAAAGCAGGTCATCATCCAGGGCATACGTGAAGCTGAGCGCGGACTGGTGTATCAGGAATTCACTTCAAAGGAGCATGAAATCCTGTCCGCTCAGGTCAATCGTATAGACCCGCGCAACGGCGGTGTTGTACTCGAAATCACGGGCGGCGCCAAGGAGAAGGCGGTCGCTTTCCTCTCTGCAAATGAGCAGGTTCCCGGTGAGGTTCTTACCGAAGGTGAATATGTAAAAATCTACGTAGTCGAAGTCAAAAACTCGGTAAAGGGTCCGCAGATACTTATTTCACGCACCCATCCCGGACTTGTCCGCCGTCTGTTTGAAATCGAAGTACCCGAAATCCATGACGGTATCGTAGAACTCAAGAGCATTGCACGTGAAGCGGGAAGCCGTACCAAAATCGCGGTTTTCTCACATGACGAGAACATCGACCCGATCGGTGCATGCGTAGGTTCAAAGGGCAACCGTGTAGCGACAATCGTAGATGAACTGCGTGGCGAGAAAATTGATATTATCAAGTATTCGGATGTTCCGGAAGAGTATATTGCATCAGCGCTCTCTCCGGCTACCGTAGTAAGTGTTGAGATGACCGATGACGGTCACGGCTGCCATGTAGTAGTTCCGGACGACCAGCTCTCCCTCGCAATCGGCAAGGAAGGTCAGAACGCACGTCTCGCAGCAAAGCTTACCGGCTTTAAGATAGACATTAAGCCTGAGAGCCAGGCAGGAAGCAGCGCAGCTATTGAAGACTCCGAAGCTGTTTTGGATGATGAGGAATAACTGATGCCTGTACAAAAAAAATTCCCCATGCGTCAATGCGTGGGATGCCGTGAAATGCATCAGAAGCGCGAGCTTATTCGCGTGGTAAAATCCCCCGAGGATGAAATATCCCTCGACTTCAAGGGAAAAGCACCGGGTCGGGGAGCGTATATATGCCACAGTGCCGAGTGCCTAAAAAAAGCGCGCAAGGCGCGTGCACTTGAGCGCGCGTTTTCACTCAATATACCCGACGAGGTATACGACGCGCTTGAGCAGCAAATGGAGGCAGAGATATGACCGCCAATTTAAGCATCATAGGCCTTGCGCGTAAGGGTGGTATGATTGCCATGGGCGAAGAACCTTGCGGCAACGCATGCCGTGCGTATAAAGCGGCGGCGGTTTTTACTGCAAGCGACGCGGCGGATAACTCCATTCGCCGTGCTGCCGGCTTTGCCGAGCTTGGTGGTGTTCCCCACATTAAGCTCGAAGCAACCAAAGAGCATCTTGGTGCTTCATGCGGTCGCTCATCCCTTGCAATGTTTGCAATAACCGATGCAGGCTTTGCACTTACCATTGCAAAACGCCTTGCTAACTGCGATGCGGAAACACTCGAAATCCTGCAATCCGCGGCAGCGCGCACCGTGAAAGTAAAAAAAGCGCGTAAGAAGAAGTAATTATTGCGCCCAATTGGGTCATTCGCAGACCGTCCGGGTAATGCCGGGGCGGTTTCCGAATTGCCCGATAAGCGCATTCTCAAGCGATATATTTAACGGAGGTGGCTTTATTTGAGCAGTATGTTAAAATACAGAATTCACGAAGCAGCCAAGGATTTTGGCTTGGGTTCAAAAGATATTTCGGATATAATGGCGGAGTACTTTGCGCCCCCTAAAAACCACATGCAAATTCTTACTGAAGAAGAGCTTAACTTAATATTTGACGTCCTTACCGCGAGAGCGCAGGTCGAAAACTTCGACGCTCTGATGGCAGAGACCTATCACGAGCCCGAAGTAAAAAAGGAAGAGAACTCTCTGAAAGCTGAAAAGCCTGAAAAAGAGACCGAAGCTAAAAAGGAAAAGGTATCGGAAAAGCCCGCTGAAAAGAAGGTGTCCGAGAAGAAAGGCGATGCTAAGCCTGCTCCGGCAAAG
Source organism: Eubacteriales bacterium (assembly GCA_045636205.1). Lineage (GTDB taxonomy): Bacteria > Bacillota > Clostridia > Oscillospirales > JAAYXM01 > JAZRUF01. The sequence continues at coordinate 10,630 of JAZTXE010000061.1, read as the reverse complement.
CAGAAGTCCGAGCCCGCCGCAAAGGCTGAAAAGCCTGCAGCACCGGCAAACGGACCGGAGAAAAAGGCGGTTTCAAGAGTTGCAAAGCTCCACCATGTTGACACACGCGCATCAAGCGTTGACCTTTCAAAATACGATGATCGTGTTGACAGCTTAGTGCCTGACAAAGCAAAGAACATGGGCTCGGGCATGGAGAAATTCAAGCAGCGCGGTGACCGCCGCAACCAGAGCCAGAAGAGTCGTCAGGAGGAGCAGGAAAAGCTCAAAAAGCTCCAGCAGCAGGCAGCTCTCAAAAAAGCTCCGGTCAAAGTCCTTATTCCTGACGAAATTTCTGTCGGCGAGCTCGCTTCACGTATGAAGAGAACCGGCGCAGATGTTGTAAAGCAGCTTATTCAACTGGGTGTAATGGCATCTGTTTCACAGATAATTGACTATGACACCGCGGCAACCGTAGCTCTTGAGATGGGTGCAATGGTTGAGCGCGAAGTTATCGTAACGATAGAGGAACGCCTTATAGATGTAAGTGAGGACTCGGCAGAGAGCTTGCAGCCGCGCGACCCGGTCGTAGTCGTCATGGGTCACGTTGACCACGGTAAAACCTCACTTCTTGACAGCATACGCAAAGCCAATGTAGCTGCAGGCGAAGCCGGCGGCATCACTCAGCACATCGGCGCTTATCGCGTAGACTTAAACGGAAGAAACATTACTTTCCTTGACACCCCGGGCCACGCGGCATTTACCTCTATGCGTGCGCGCGGCGCTCAGGTAACCGACGTTGCGATACTTATTGTCGCAGCAGATGACGGCATCATGCCCCAGACCATTGAGGCTATAAACCACGCACGTGCTGCGGAGGTGCCGATTATCGTAGCAATCAATAAAATGGATAAAGAGGGTGCAAACCCCGACCGCATCATGCAGCAGCTTACCGAGCACGAGCTTGTCCCCGAGGAATGGGGCGGCAGCACTATCATCTGCCCGATTTCCGCAAAGTACGGTGACGGCATTGACAATCTTCTCGAAATGGTTCTGTTGTCTGCAGATATGCTCGAGCTTAAGGCAAACCCCAACCGTAACGCGCAGGGCTCAGTAATCGAAGCTAAGCTTGACCGCGGCCGCGGTCCGGTCGCAACGGTTCTGGTTCAGAACGGAACCCTTAAAAGTGGCGATGTAATTATAGCGGGTACCGCTGTTGGTCGTGTACGTGCAATGAATGATGATAAGGGTAACCGCATCAACACCGCAGGTCCGTCCGTTCCGGTCGAGATTATAGGTTTAGGCGAGGTTCCGGGTGCTGGCGACCAGTTCTACGCAGTTGAGGACGAGCGCATGGCTCGTGAGCTTGTAGAACAGAGAAAGCACAAGGAAAAAGAAGAGCTTAACAAATCAATGGCACGCAAGGTATCTCTTGATGACCTGTTTAGCCAAATTCAGCAGGGCGAGATAAAGGACTTAAACATCATTGTAAAAGCTGACGTTCAGGGTTCTGCAGAAGCTGTTCGCGCATCGCTTGAAAAGCTTTCAAACGAAGAGGTTCGCGTACGCGTAATTCACTCGGGTGTCGGCGCAGTAAACGAGTCTGACATCATGCTCGCCGCGGCTTCAAACGCAATCATCGTCGGATTTAACGTCCGCCCGAATGCGAATGCAACCGAAGAAGCAAAGCAGCAGAATATTGACATGCGTATGTACCGCGTAATCTATGACTGCATTGAGGAAATGGAAGCCGCTATGAAGGGTATGCTTGCTCCGAAGTTTAAAGAGCAGGTTATCGGCCACGCGGAAGTTCGTCAGACATTCAAGGTTTCCAAAATCGGAACCATTGCCGGCTGCCATGTAACCGACGGAAAGCTGACACGTTCATCGCAGATTCGCGTCGTGCGCGACGGCATTGTAATCCACGAGGGCGAGCTCGCTTCGCTCAAACGCTTTAAGGACGATGCGAAGGAAGTTATGTCCGGCTTTGAGTGCGGCCTCAACGTAGAAAAGTTTAATGACATTAAGGAAGGCGACGTTATCGAAGCCTTTGAAATGGTCGAAATACGCGACTAATTCTGAATATGAGGTGAAAAAATGGCCAACAACAGATTAGGCCGGATAAATGAAGAGGTCATGCGTGAAATCGCAACCCTCATCCCCACTCTCAAGGACCCACGTATTCATATTATGACAAGCATCACGCGCGCAGATGTTACTCCGGATATGCGCTACGCCCGCCTTTTTATAAGTGTGCTGGGTGATGAAAGTGCGCTCAAGGAAAGTATTAAAGGCTTAAAATCCGCAGCCGGCTATCTGCGCCGTGAGCTCAGCCGCAAGCTACAGCTGAGATACACTCCCGAGCTTGTCTTTGTAGCGGATGACTCCATAACTCACGGTGTGCATATTATGGAGCTTATCGACAGCGTAAGCGATAAAAATCAAGAGTCTGAAAACGGAGCTGACGAAGAATGAAAATGACTCTTTGCTCCGCGGCAGAGTATCTGAAAAGCCATGACAGATTTCTGATACTCACGCATAAAAATCCGGACGGCGACACTATCGGCTCCGCCTGCGCGCTCTGCTGTGCTTTGAGAAGCTTAGGCAAAGAAGCTTACATCTATAAAAACCTCGGTTTTACTCCGCGCTACTCTGTGTATCTCAATGATATGACCGCTGAGGAATATCAGGCGGACTGCATTGTCGCAGTGGATATTGCGGATGTTAATCTTCTCCCGTCTGCTTGCGAAAAATATGCAGGCAATATCTCCCTTGCAATTGACCATCACGGTACGCACCGCGACTTTGCAGAAAACCTTTTGCTGGACGCTGGCGCTGCAGCATGCGGAGAGATAATCCATCAGCTGATACGCACTTTGGATGTCAAACCGAGTTTGGATATTGCTACTGCTCTTTACGTAGCTGTATCCACGGATACTGGGTGTTTCTTATACTCAAATACCACTCCGCAAACGCATAAAATTGCAGCAGAGCTTTTAGAGCTTGGGGTGGATACCGCCCCAATACACCGCGATTTCTTCATGGTTAAAAGCCGTGCAAGACTCGCGGTTGAGGCAAAGCTTATTGAAGGCATGCGCTTTTATCACTCGGGAAAAGCTGCAATCGCTAAGCTTTCCATGGATTTAATAGATAAGACTCAGGCGACCGAGGACGACTTGGACAATATAAGCTCACTCACCCGCTCAATTGAGGGTGTGGAGCTGGGTATTCTTATACGCGAGATTGAAGGCGACAAATGCAAGCTATCCGTCCGTTCAGGCGAGAGCGTAAATGCAGCCACTCTCTGCACACATTTCGGCGGCGGTGGGCATATACGCGCTGCCGGGTGCACTATTGAGGCATCACCCGATGACGCGGAGGCACAGGTTTTAAAAGCGATTGACAGTCTTAAAATTTTTTCTGATTAATGGAGAAGCCTATGAACGGCATTATTGTAGTTGATAAACCCGAGGGCTTTACCTCACATGACGTGGTGGCAAAGCTTCGGCGCATTTGCGGCATCCGCCGCATAGGGCATTCAGGAACGTTGGACCCTATGGCGACGGGAGTTCTGCCCATCTTTATCGGGCGCGCCACACGCGCATGCGAATTTGCCGCAAGCGATGAAAAAGCATATACCGCCCGCCTGCTTCTCGGAAAGTCTACCGACTCTCAGGACATCACGGGATCCGTACTGCGCGAATGCGACGTAACCGTAACAGAAGCTGAGGTTTTGGGTGCGGTCGCGCGCTTTGTCGGAGATATTGAGCAGATTCCGCCAATGTATTCAGCGGTTAAGGTTGACGGAAAGCGACTCTATCAGCTTGCGCGCAAAGGTGTTGAGGTGGAGCGAAAAGCCAGAAAGATAACCGTTTATTCGATAGGTGTCAAGCGTGTATCTCACAACCGCTATGACCTTGACATTCACTGTTCGAAGGGCACGTATGTCAGAACCCTGTGTTCGGATATTGGTGATGCGCTCGGTTGTGGCGGAACGCTTGAGGCACTGCGGCGAACACGCTCGGGCGAATTCACTCTCGGCATGAGCCGCACGCTTGACGAGCTTGCGGAAAATCCCGAGTCGACCCTTATTCCGGTTGATGCTATGTTCAAAGCTTATCCTAAAATTACTTTAAACCAAAACGAAGTCAAACGTTGCAAAAACGGAGCGCTCATCCCTGCCGACGTAGTCTCGGGCCAATATTACAGGGTTTACGACAATGACGGCGTTTTTTTGATGCTCGCTTCGGGTATCAGCGATGGGGCTCGTACCTTTCTTAAAACCGTTAAAAGTTTTTTCGAGGTGGATACTGATGAAAAATAGGGTTATTGCCCTTGGTTTTTTTGACGGCGTGCATTCAGGGCACGCCGCTTTACTTAAAAAAGCTATATCGCGTGCAGAAGAACTCGGCGCGCATCCTGCGGTGCTCACCTTCTCAAACCACCCGGATGTTTTGACGGGTAAAGCCCCCGTATCGCTTATCAATACCTGCAGCGAGCGCACGAAACTTATAAAAAAGCTTTTCGGGATAGATGACATTATCCTGTGGGATTTTGACTTAAACCTGATGCAGCTTCCCTGGCAGAAATTTTTAAAACGTACGGTAAACGAGCTGGGAGCGGTTCATTTGGTCGCGGGTTATGATTACCGTTTCGGTCACAAGGGTGAAGGAAATGCCGAGCGGCTTAAGGAATTTTGCCGAGAGAACTCTATCGGCTCGGATATTATAGACAAGGTAGTTCTTGACGGCGAAACCGTCAGCTCAACGGTAATACGCAAGCTCATAGAGCGCGGGGACATGGAAACCGCAGCCGCATTTTTGGGGCATCGTCATTATATGTCCGGCACGGTACAGCACGGCGTTCAACTTGGACGAGAGTTAGGGCTTCCAACAGTTAACCTGCATTTTTCCAAAGATATTCTTATACCTGCATTCGGTGTTTATGCAACAAAGGTGTATATAGACGGCAGAGCGTATATCGGCGTTACCAACATCGGGGTGCGCCCGACTGTCACCCAAACTCCAATCCCCAAAGCAGAAACGCATATCCTTGATTTCTCAGGTAATTTGTACGGTGCCGAGGTTGAATTTGATTTTTTCAAATTCCTTCGTCCCGAGCAAAAATTCTTATCTACCGATGAGCTGCGCAAGCAGATAGAAAAAGATATAATATCCGCCCGCGCGTATTTTTACAATGCTTGAAAATCTGTAAGCTAAGTGATATAATGCTTATGGATATTGATAATTTTGTGGGGTGTTTTGAATGAACGAATTTTACGAACTTAATGTAGCAGGTCTTACACGTCAGCTTCCGGTATGCCCTATCGGTGAAAACTTAAGCATTGCAGGCTTTGTCATTTTGGGTGACATTGAGCTTACCTGCAGATGTGCGGAGGAGCTTGTCAAAAAGGCACCCGAGCATGACATAATCATAACCGCCGAGACCAAAGGAATTCCGCTGGTGCATGAAATGACACGTCTTACCGGCAACAAGCGCTGCATTATCGCGCGCAAGGGGCAAAAGCTCTATATGAAGGATACGATTTCGGTAAATGTAAAGTCCATAACCACTGCAGGAGTTCAAACGCTTTACATAAGTGCAGACGAAATTGATATGATGCGCGGAAAGCGCGTGCTAATCGTTGACGATGTTATAAGCACGGGTGACTCTTTAAAGGCGATTGAGCTTTTGGTAAACAAGGCAGGCGGCGAAATCGTAGGCAAAATGGCAATCTTGGCAGAAGGTGACGCGCAGGAGCGTTCAGACCTTACATATTTGGCACCTCTGCCGCTTCTTGACGGCGAAGGAAACGCAATTAAATAAATCAAAATCAGACACAGCATAATAAGCTGTGTCTGTACTTTTAAGGGAGTGAATATAATGGAGAAAATTCGTTGGGGAATTTTAGGCCTCGGCGCAATCGCCGAGGAGTTTGCCAATGCCCTTTCTTGCGCGGGGTGCACGCTTGAAGCTTGCGCATCACGTAGCCGAGAAAAGGCGCAGTCATTTAAATCAAGTTTTGGCGCAAAATGCGCATTTGGAAGCTATGAAGAGCTTATAAACTGCCCGGATATAGATGCGGTATATATATCAACGCCGCATAATTTGCACCATAAATGGGCTCTTGAGTGTCTTAGAAATAATAAGCATGTACTGTGCGAAAAGGCGGTATGCGTAAACGGTCAACAGTTGCATGACCTGTGCATGGAAGCTAAGAAAAACAATTTAATTTTTAGAGAAGCCATGACTGTGTATCACATGCCTGTGATGGAAAAGCTAAAGTCAATGATAGGTGTTGATGCTCCTTTGGGTAGGCTAAAAACTCTCAGCATCTCATTCGGCAGTTTTAAGGAATTTAGCCCGGATAACCGCTTCTTTAACCCCGAGCTTGCGGGCGGTGCTTTGCTTGATATCGGCGTGTACGCATTATCCCTGGCGCGCTTCTTCCTTTCTTCTCAGCCGGACACGGTACTTACAGCAGGGGTAAATGCTCCGACCGGTGTGGATGAGCAGTCCGGAATTATACTTAAAAACAATTCCGGTGAGTTGGCGGTAATAACCTTAGCTTTGCGCGCAAAGCTCCCGAAACGCGCGATTATATCCTGCGAAAACGGTTATGCATGTATTGACAATTACCCGCGCGCGGACAGTGCCGAGATAGTTTGGACGCATGATAGCAACACGACTTCGCTCAACTGCGGAAGTAGCCTTGATGCGCTTGCATACGAGGCAAAGACCTTTGAATCTCTTATCCTTAAAAAAGAAGAGAACAATCATCTGACGTTTACTAAAGACGTCATGGAGCTTATAGATGAAATACGCTTGCAATGGGATATATAGTGAAAGGAGGGGGTGCATCCCCTCCTTTCACTATTCACCGCGGTATTTTTTTCGTGTTGCCATCCCACCGCGCAAATGCCTTTGCGCTTTATTCTCATCCAATACACGTTTGACGTCAAGATACAAGCTTCTGTCAAACGTCTGCAGTCTCTCCACAATATCCTTATGTACGGTCGATTTTGATATGTAAAACTTCTTTGCGGCTTCTCTGACCGTACTTTTATTCTCAATCACATACCTGGCAAGTTCAACTGCCCTTTCCTCTATATATGTATTCGCCAATCGGATAGCCCCCTCTTTGCTGGTCTGTCATTGTCAGTCTATGAAAAAAAGGGGGAAAGTAGACCTATCCGAGCGCAATTAAAAACAGTATTCCTTGATATAAAAAATATCAGGCACCAAGAGTGCCTGATATTTTTTATAGTTACTTTAAATTATCACAATAATGCGCTCGCTCGCCACCGATAAATTTCGGACGTGTCCGTGCACAGATAATAGGAGCCTCACCTATTTTTTTAACACTTAGACGTACGGGTACAGCCACCCTTTTAAGGTGCATTCCTATGAGTGTTGCGCCAATGTCAAGACCCGCATCTGCGCGAATCTCCTCTACCGCAACCGAATCTTTGAACCTCGCATACGCGGTGGTCGCAAAAGAGCCACCCGCCTTTGGCTGAGGAACTACGTTTACCGGCTCTAAGAACTTCTTTTCCGCAAGAGCGCGCTCAATTATAATCGCACGGTTTAAATGCTCACAGCACTGAGCCGCCAAATAAATACCTCTTGAATTTAGCTCGGGATAAATCGCCTCAAATACCGCCTGCGCGGTTTCAAGACTTGAATCCGAGCCGATTTTATGCCCGCATACCTCGCTGGATGAGCAGCCTATAACGCATACGTCTCCCTCCTTGAGCCCTGCCACGTCTATAAGCTCAAGAATAGCGGTCTTTGCCTGTTTTGTAATCTCTTCATACATGCTATATTCATCGCCTTTCTCATTTCTATGTTAAGCATACCACTTTTTAATATGTTTTTCAAGTGGAAAACGCTTTTACGGACAGGTGCAAGTACATATTATCCGCTCCGGCGCGTATACATTTTGATGTATTACAAAGAAAGGATGATTTGTTATGTACATAACCATAGGACGCCGTAAATTCCTGACCATGTGCTTGGTGCTTCTCGTCGCATTTTCAGTCCCTTTTATCCTGCCTGACCGCAGTGAAGATGCTATCGCCGCTGCCGCCAAGAATACCGACTGGGGGCTCAGTTTTCAGCAACCCGGGGCACAACCCGTCGGCAATGCCTCTGCCGAACACCTTAAAAAATACAATGCCTATTATGTGGGAAATTCGGAGGAAAAGGTAATATACCTGACATTTGACGCAGGCTTTGAAAACGGATGCACTCCCAAAATTTTAGACACGCTTAAAGCTCATAACGTTCCCGCGGCTTTCTTCTTAGTCGGAAACTATATAGATAAAAACCCCGACCTTGTAAAGCGCATGCTTTCAGACGGACACACGGTCGGAAATCATACAGACACACATCCGGATATGTCAAAAATCTCCGATTTGCCTTCGTTTACGCGTGAGCTGCAGACGCTCGAGGAAAAATACAAAACCGTGGCAGGCTCAGATATGCCTAAATTCTACCGTCCGCCTCAGGGCAAATACAGTGAAGCAAACTTAAAAAACGCCTGTGATTTAGGCTATACAACAATTTTCTGGAGTCTTGCCTATGTGGACTGGTACACTGATAAGCAGCCTACCAAGGAGCAGGCATTTGAAAAGCTTATTGACCGCATACACCCGGGCGCAGTAGTCCTTTTACACAGCACCTCTCAGACAAATGCGGACATCCTCGATGAGCTTCTCTGTAAATGGGAGGAAATGGGGTATTCCTTCCGCCCGATAAGCGACTTGGCAAGGGTTTCGAATAAAAACGGAAATAATAGTGTAAACTAATAGTTAACAAACCTTAACTTGACTTTTGCACCATAAAAGAATATACTAAAAAAGCACGGAAAATCAAAGAAAGGAGACCTATAAATGCCGGATGCATCTGTAAAGCAAATATCAAAAAACAAAAAAGCCTGGCACGATTATTTTATTGAGGACTCCTTTGAGGCGGGGATTTCTCTCTCGGGCACTGAGGTTAAATCCATACGCCAGGGTTCTGTGAATTTAAAGGACTCATACTGCAACATTAAAAACGGTGAAATTTTTGTCCGCGGTATGCATATAAGCCCATACGAAAAGGGCAATATCTTCAACCGTGACCCGTTGCGTGATCGCAAACTGTTAATGCATAAGCGCGAAATACGCAAGCTCCAGGCCGCGGTGATGCAGGATGGTCTTACAATAGTGCCGCTGAGTGTATATCTTAAAAATCAATATGTAAAAGTCCAGGTTGGTTTGGCACGCGGTAAAAAGCTGCATGACAAGCGCGAAGATATGGCACGCAAGGATGCCAAACGTGAGATGGATAGGACGTTAAAGGAGCGCAATCGCTGATGTTACACGAAATTGTAAATCTTAAGGAAAAATTCCCCGCACTGAAAAACGATGTCAATCTGTTCACTTATGTTCAGGACAATTCGACCGAAATATCCCCAAAACGTACACGTCCGGCGGTTATAATCTGCCCGGGCGGAGGTTATGCTTTTACTTCTGACCGCGAAGCTGAGCCGTTGGCTCTCGCATTCATGGCGCGTGGTTATCAGGCATTCGTATTGCGGTACAGCGTAGCACCGGAAAAGTATCCTACCGCACTTTTGGAAGTTGCCGCTGCCTTTGCATATGTTCGAAGTCAGGCAGATAAATACCATGTAGCAGCAGATGAGATAAGCGTACTCGGATTTTCCGCAGGCGGGCATCTCGCCGCATCAATCGGAACGATGTGGAACGATGCAATGCTTTCTGAAACCCTTGGCGTTTCCTCAGATTTATTAAAACCCAACGCACTTGTTTTAAGTTATCCGGTAATTTCAAGCGGCGAATTTGCGCATGTAGGAAGCTTTGACAATCTCGCTGGTGATGATTTAGCTCTGCGCGAATATCTGTCTTTGGAAAACCGCGTAGGTGCGCATGTCCCGCACACGTTTTTGTGGCATACCTGGTCAGATACATGCGTACCTGTTGAAAACTCTCTTTTGTTTGCCAATGCACTCAGAAAAAACAACGTGCCGTTTGAGATGCACATTTTCCCCGACGGACCTCACGGCTTGTCCCTTGCAAATGAGCAATCTATAAGCCCACACGCAAATTGCATTAACGAGCATGTCGATGTATGGTTTGATTTGTGCGACAAATGGCTCAGAACCATGTTTAGTATCCGCGATTAAGTCGCATACTAATATAGAACAAGGGGGCGTACCGGTTTCGACGGGGATGTTGAATCATGAATAGCGGGCAGAGGTGAGGCACCTCTTTAAAAGCTTCAACCTTTTATAAATTAAACAACAATACTAATTCTTTAGTAGCTGCTTAATTACAGCAGCCGTCTTCCCTGAGAGTACCACGGCTCAGGCTAAGGCGTCGATTAGTGGTCAACGTCCTGCATTAAGCTTTGCGTGCAGGATGTATTATGAAGCTACCAAATCCGAAAGCTCGCCTGTCAGCGTTCGGAGGCGGGAATTCTAAATATCAGGCTGCGCCCGGAGAAGTTTGTGTGGATGCATTTTCGGACAGGGGTTCAACTCCCCTCGCCTCCACCATTCATTTTCACGTAAATCGTGAAATAATAGAAAAACGCCACTTAGCCAATACTTACTGGCTAAGTGGCGTTTTTGTTTGTGCTTTCTCTTCCA
>JAZTXE010000060.1:0-2969 GCA_045636205.1 Eubacteriales bacterium | reverse complement strand
CTTACCGGGAGAGCGCCTTCGCAGGAGCTTGTCGAGCTTGCCGATTACGTGACGGAGATGAAAAAGGTAAAGCATCCGTATGATTGTGGGACAAAAGCGCGGCATGGAATTGAGTTTTAAACAAAGGAGCTCTGACCAACTTTAATTGGTCAGAGCTCCTTTGCGCTCGTTAAAAGTATTATCAGTGGCAAGAGTGACTTCCGCAACCGTGGTTGCCACAAGTATGTCCTTGGCCATGGTGATTGCATTTTACGTTCGGGTTGTATTCGAGCGAGTCGGAGATAAATGCCTCGACTGCTGAGTCAGCACCGCCACAGACTCCGCCGAAGAGTGTAATACCGGCTTGGGCAAGTGCCATTTGCGCGCCTCCGCCTATGCCACCGCATATGAGGACATCTATTTCAAGCGATGAGAGAAGTCCGGCGAGCGCGCCGTGACCGCTTCCGCCTGAGCTTACAACTTCTGAAGAGAGAATCTTTCCGTCTTCAACGGTATAGATTTTAAACTCACGTGTGTGACCAAAGTGCTGAAAGATTTCTCCGTTTTCATATGTTACTGCGATTTTCATAAAAAAGCTCCTTTATATAATATATGTAAAGATAATTTCGGAAAACAGACTACTAATATTATGATACGTCTTTTTCCGTGTAATGTCAAACATAAACGAAAAAAGGCACCAACCTCCGGATGGTGCCTTTCTTGTTTGGCGGAGACGGTGGGATTCGAACCCACGTGCCGGAGTTACCGGCAAACTGATTTCGAGTCAGCCCCGTTATGACCACTTCGATACGTCTCCAAATAGAATATGCAATACATATTCTACATTATATAATGAATTTATGCAACAGTTTTTATAAAAGAAATTTTAGCGTGAGTACTGTTTATACAAATCAAATATATCATCTTCACGCAATTCAAAGACCGAATTGCGGATTCCGGCTGCCGGAGCGGAGATTTTTGTATATTTAATAACCTTCTCACGGGTGAGAGTCAAATCCTTGGGGATTGCTCGGTCGATTAGGTCCTTAAACTCCTGAAGTCCTGAAAGACCCATCAGGGAATATACTTTACGTTCTTTATCCGGACGTGCCAGCGACATATATTCGACAAAGTCTGAAATGAAATAGGAATTTGCCTCTCCGTGAGCCAGACCGTCGAAGTAGGTAAGGGGATAACCCATTGCATGCACAAATCCGGTTCCTGTACCTGCGATGACCATGCCTGCAATAGTAGAACCGTAAAGGAGCTTTTCGCGAAGGTCGCTATCCAGCGCACCGCTGACAAGTTCCTTGAGACCGCAGCCCATGATTTTTATAGCCTTCTCTGCCAAAGCCTCGGTTATCGGATTTGCACGTTTGCTGAAGTAGCCTTCTATACCGTGGCAGAGAGCATCCACTGCGGAAGCAACGGTTGTACGGTGAGGCAATGTATTTGTGTAATTGGGGTCCATAAATGCTATTTTGGGAAATATCAGCGGGGTTGCAAGTGATTTCTTGTTTTCTATGCTTCTAACGGTAAGGATAGAATACTGAGTGACCTCGCTGCCGGTTCCTGCGGTTGTTCCTATTGCGTATATAGGGAGCGGCGGATTTTTATAATCCAGATTAAAGATTTCGTCGCCGTCTAAATCCGGGTTTACCGCATAAACCGCGATTGCCTTGGCTGCATCCAAAGGTGAACCACCGCCGATGCCGATGATAAACTCGGCGCGGAAATCACGCGCCTCTGCTCCACCGACCTGGCAGGTTTCAACGGACGGATTTTCCTCTACGCGGTCAAATATTGAATAAGCTATGCCTGCTTTGTCTAAGGCAGTCCTTAAGTCATCCAATGCGCCGGACAGTCGTGCGGAGTTACGTCCGCAGACGATAAGACCGCGGCGACCGAAATTTGAAAAGGAAGGGTAGTTGATAACACAATCTCTTCCGGAGATAATTTGCACCGGGTTATAGTATGTGATTTCGTTCATATAAGCCACCTCATGTTTGTTTTGGTTTGGATATTGGAGCCGGGCAGACACGCATGCATAGTCCGCATACTGCGCCGCGACCGATTTTCTGAAATGCATGTTTCATATAATCGCTGCATAACTTTGGTGTAAAAAAACTTTCGTATTCTATATCTTCGCTCCATTTGTTGCCGGAGATCGCATGTGAGGGACAAACGGCAACACATTTATCACAGCCGATGCACACAGAAGAGTTTAACTGCACGCCGGTTTCAAATTGGCAGTCTGTAAATATGGTGCACAGCCGAACCCGCGGACCGAAATCTTTGTGGAGGAACAATGCGTTCTTGCCGATTGTACCCAAGCCACTCAAAACCGCTGCCTTTTTATGTGAATATCGACCTTTATATGGTGAGCCCATGGCGGGGATGCTCTGCGATGCGGCTACATTAATATATTTATAGCCACGGCTTGAGAGCAGTAATCCGCATTTGAGTGCAAGTTGATCGAGAAATTGATTGATCGTACGATAATGATGAAAATAAGTATAAGTGGGGGCGTCTTGGATTTCATCAACTACGGCATCGGATAAACGTACAACTATTGTTATCGCGCTATTGAGTCCGCCGGGTCCGTCTGTCACGGTTGAGAATCCAATATCTGCTGCACCGTTAATTTTTAAAAACGTCTCCAGTTCGTGCTGAAAGGATGACAAAAAATCACCGCCTATATACATTATATATAATAATAGTATAACACATAGCATGAAAAAAGGATAATAAAACTTTTTGAAAAAAATAAAAAAAGTAGTTGACAAGGAGATGGGAATATGATATATTAATATGGCGCCTTTGAGGGAGCGAAAAAAGTTAAGAAAAAAGCTTGACAAGGTTTAAGATATGTGATAATATAATAGACCTGCGGTTGAGTGAGGCTTAGCTTGCGAAATCGGAGCGCAAAAAAAGTTACGAAAAGCCGAAAAAAGTAGTTGACAAGACTGGAAGGATATGATAGAATAGAA
>JAZTXE010000059.1:0-9442 GCA_045636205.1 Eubacteriales bacterium | reverse complement strand
ATATTACGGCAAGCACGATTACCAGTGCAATATATGTAAGGTTATTTACAAGCCAACGTTTTTTTATGCCTCGAATTGCCTTATGCCGCAACATAAATGCAAAACCTCCTCGCAGTCTTACGCGTTATCGCCCCATTTATATCCGTAACCCCACACGGTCTGAATATACGCCGGGAACGCGGGATCATCCTCTATCTTAAGTCTTAAGCGGCGGATGTTTACGTCCACTATTTTAAGCTCGCCAAAATAGTCCGAACCCCATACCGCATTTAGCATTTCCTCACGCGATATAGCGCTTCCGATATTGTCAAGAAAATGCTTTATTATCGCATATTCCACCTGCGTAAGCTTTATTCTTACGCCGTTTTTCTCAACGGTTCGGTTGCGCGTATTTAAAACAAACGGTCCGTTTACTATGCGCGACGGGTCCTCGGTAACCGTATCACCGACGCGGCGGTAGAGCGCATCTATACGCGCAATAAGCTCGGTGGGTGAGAACGGCTTTGTAACATAATCGTCCGCACCAGTCATAAGACCTGTTACGCGGTCAACCTCCTGCGTGCGTGAGGTGAGCATGATTATACCTATCTTTGAGCCGGTACCGCGTATGCGGCGGCAAACCTCAAAACCGTCAATATCCGGAAGCATAATATCAAGTAGTGCTATGCCAATATCCGGGTCGTTTTTCAAAAGACTGAGCGCCTGCTCGCCGCACTCGGCTTCCACCACGCGGTAGCCTGCGCGTTCAAGATTTATAACCACAAAGCTGCGTATGCTGGGCTCATCTTCCAAAACCAATATTTTCTTTTTCATACCGCTTCAGTCCTTTCTTAAGCTGAGAGGAGTAACCCCCCTTAAGCCACAACTTCGCCTGAACTCCACTCGGTTTCGCGCCAGTGGAACATCTCTCTCAGGCTTTCCTCGTTTATATCAATGCCTGAATACGAGTCCTTATTTACAGAGCCCGCATAGATTATATTCTGCTTCTCAGTAAGCTGGAATCTCCCTGAATATGAGGCTCTTGCATATCGGCTCTCGCCCATGAGAACATGGATGGAAAAGAGCAGGATTTTATTTCCCTGCCTGTCAGTTCCGTAGAACATCATGCCACGGTCCTGCGTCATTCTCTCGGCGGTGATTTTTCCCTTCCATTTAAGCGGCAGCACGATATGCCATCCGTCTGTATAATCGTGGTAGGTATACGCAACATCCTTAAGCTCCTGAGCACCTGCATATCTGCGCCATGTGATTCCGTAGAGCGGAGTTGCGACGCTCTCCTCGTCATACCCGGGAAAAGGTGCGGGAGATGGCACTTCTATGATACCGTCACCGTCCGCGTCCTCACAGTTTATCTGATAGTTGCGTACGGTTAAATCGCTCGCGCCGCTCTCCTCATTTTTCATCGCGTTTACAAACTGACCGTTTTTGAGAACTATAATGTCGGTAATTGTTGTTTTGTCATTACAAGTTGAGTCTATGAATATTGCTGGCACTCCGTCTGCGGCATAGCCTGCGCGGATTTTCTTTATTTGATTTATCCCCTGCGAGAGCGCGACTGCTGAACGGAACCGCAGCTCGCCCATTCCACGTGAGAAAAGTGCAATCTCGGGTGATTTGTTTTTCTCATCCGGCATGACCACACTCAAATCCGCAATTCCGTTGCCCTCCATATCCGCCTGAATGTAGTACAGATACGGAACTTCAAGGAGTTTTTTCATGCCGTCTGAGGTGATTTCATATGCGGTAAGGGTACGCGCGCTGTTATCCTCAAGACCCCAGCCGATTATAATCTCATAGTTTCCGTTACCCATGACATCTGCATAGCTGACACTGTCAACCACATTGCCGGGACCTTCAATCTCGCCGAGCACCTGATATGAGTCACCCTGTTTTTTGAAGATGTACATAGCCGCATGCTTTGCCTCACCCTTTTTTATGGCAAAGGCTATACCTTCGTCAACCCCGTCATTATCCAAATCCATAAGCTGGACCGACTGGCGGTTAAACCCTGAAAGCGGCGCGGTAAGCTCACCGCCGCCCGTGCGGATTTTGCTGAGCTGGTCATTGAATTCCACAAACTCCTGCGGAAGCTCAGGAAGCCTGAAAAACTCCTCAACCGGAGACGGACTGCACGCGGAAAGGATGAAAATTGCTATTATGCAAAGAAGTAAACGAGCTCTCATATCGGTCACCTCAATTCCTATGATTTATATATATTCTCATATAGAGATATTGTACCATATTTTCGCCTTTTATGGTAGCAATTTTTTAAAATAATCCTTGGCTTTAATTACAAAAAGAGGAGAATAATTTTTAGAACGTATGTTCGTTTTGCCTAACATGACATTTTACACGCTAAATCTTATCAGCTCTTCTTCTCACGGAGCTTTTTAAAAAAGCCGATAAGCTTTGCCGCGCACTCGTCTGCGAGCACTCCGCCTATGAGCTCAGGCTTGTGGTTATACGGTAGGTCAAACAAGTTTATAACGCTGCCGCACGAGCCGGCTTTCGGGTCATACGCGCCGAATAAGACCTTTGGCACGCGCGCATTTATTATAGCCCCCGCACACATCGGACACGGCTCTAATGTGACATACATTTCGCAGCCGACAAGCCGCCAACCGCCGAGCGTTTTGCACGCCTCTTCTATGGCAATTATCTCCGCATGGGCGAGGGCGCGCTTGTCCGCCTCACGGCGGTTATACCCGCGCCCGACTATTTGACCGTCGCGCACGATGACGCAGCCTATTGGTGCTTCGCCTATTTCCGCCGCGCAGTCGGCAAGTTCAAGAGCTTTACGCATATATTTTTCGTTTTCTGACATAGTAAAAATCACCTTTTTGCAAAAGTGCGCCGCATCTTCAAGCGGCGCACTTTAGTATTTTTAGTTTCTCTGGCTGTGGATGGGCGCAGGCACACGTCCTCCGCGTGAGATAAAACGCGCAGGTGAGTTTGTATTTAAATTCATTATCGGTGCAGAGCCGAGAAGACCGCCGTAGCACACCTCATCCCCCGCCGACTTCCCGTACGCGGGTATTACGCGCACAGCAGTGGTTTTGTTGTTTACCACGCCGATTGAAATTTCGTCTGCAATAATTGCGGATATTACCTCTGCAGGTGTGTCACCGGGCACTGCAATCATATCAAGACCGACAGAGCATACCGCGGTCATAGCTTCAAGCTTATCAAATGAAAGCGCACCCGCGCGGACCGCATCAATCATGCCCGCATCCTCACTTACCGGGATAAATGCGCCACTGAGACCGCCCACGTGAGCGGATGCCATTACGCCGCCTTTCTTTACCGCGTCATTTAAAAGCGCAAGTGCTGCGGTGGTGCCGTGAGCACCTACGGACTCAAGCCCCATCTCCTCCAGGATATGCGCGACAGAGTCACCGATAGCCGGGGTAGGCGCAAGCGACAGGTCAACTATTCCAAACGGCACGTTAAGGCGTTTGGATGCCTCCTGCGCAACCAGCTGGCCCATACGCGTTATCTTGAATGCGGTGCGTTTGACCGTCTCAGCAAGCACTGCAAGGTCACAATCGCCGGCACGGCGGATAGCCTTCTGCACAACGCCGGGGCCTGATACACCTACGTTTATTACGCACTCGCCCTCGCCTACGCCGTGGAACGCGCCCGCCATGAAGGGGTTATCCTCAACCGCGTTTGCAAAGACAACGAACTTCGCGCAGCCGATAGAGTCACGGTCACGCGTCAGATAAGCAGCATCCTTTACGATTTTGCCCATCCGGGCAACCGCGTCCATATTTATTCCGGCTTTAGTAGTTGCAACGTTTACCGATGAGCACACGCGCTCGGTAACATTGAGCGCTTCGGGGATGGATTCGATAAGCCTTTTATCGCCTATGGTTTCACCCTTGTGCACAAGAGCGCTGTAACCGCCTATGAAGTTTACGCCGATAGTGTGCGCGGCGCGGTCGAGTGCGCGCGCAAGCTTAACCGCGTCAGAGCTGTCACACGCGTCCATAAGCATGGATATTGGCGTTACGGAAACGCGCTTATTGATTATCGGGATACCCAGCTCGCACTCTATCTCCTCACCTACGGATACAAGGCGCTCGGCGCAGCGTGTAATTTTATCGTAGACCTTATCCGCTACGCGGTCAATATCCCCTCCGCAGCAATCGCGCAGGGAGATTCCCATGGTTACTGTGCGTATATCCAGGTGCTCCTCTTCTATCATTTTTATCGTTTCGAGTATATCAAATGAATTAAGCATAGTCCTAAACCCCTTAAATTCTGTGCATGGAGTTAAAAACATCCTCGTGCATCATATGTATTTTAAGTCCGAGCTCATCGCCAAGTCCGGTCACCTTACCGGAAAGCTCCGGAAAAGCCAACTTGCTCTTTGAAATATCCGCAAGCATGACCATGACAAACAAATCGTCCAGAACGCTCTGGGTTATATCAACAATGTTTACGCTGTTTTTCCACAGTACGTCGGACACCTGCGCGATAATACCTGTGGTATCCTTACCGATAACAGTTATAATTGCTCTCATTTTCTTCTACATCCTTTCTTCGGGTCTTTTATACATGTTTTTATTTACTATACTGCGTGAATTTTCAAGTGCAATAAGTACCTCGGAGATTATGGTATTTGATATTAAAAAGCCTTTCGGGGTAAGGCGCCATTTTTCGCCGTCAAACTCCACGTAGCCGTACTTATGATATTTAAGCAGGCATTTTTCAATTTCGTCAAAGTACGTCAGGTATTTTTTCTCCACGGTTTCGGCACAAATACCATCCACCGTACGAAGCGCAAGCATGAGATACTCCCCCGCGCGCTCGGACGTACTGTTGCACTCCTCGGATTTATCCACTACGGTATCGTGATTTAGGACACCGTCAATATACCCGCGGGTGTCACGCACGTAGCTGAAGCGTTTTTTACCAATCATGGAATGCGCGGACGGTCCGAAGCCCCAATAGTCACTGAGCGTCCAATACTTTAAGTTGTGTTTTGATTCCATCCCGGGCTTTGCAAAATTTGAAATCTCATACTGGCGATACCCCGCCTTTTGAAGATACTCGACCGCCATCAGATAAAAATCCGCCATTTTATCATCGTCCGGGAGGTCGTACGCCGCCGCATTGCGGCACATGGGTGTTCCCTCCTCAAGCTTTAGGGCATAGCATGAGATATGCTCAGGTTCAAGCGCGACTATATCCTCAAGCGAGCGCTGCCATGTTTTCTCACTCTGACCGGGCAGACCGTACATCAAGTCAAGTGATATGTTTTTAAACCCCGCGCGGCGCGCAAGCTCAACCGCCTGCTGCGCCTGGTCAAAGGTATGCGTTCTGCCGAGTTCTTTAAGTTCAAACGGGTTTGAGGACTGGACACCGAAGGATATGCGGTTAAAACCTGCCTTCATGAGCTTTTTGAGCATCGGGTACGTAACCGTATTCGGGTTTGCCTCAAGCGTGGTTTCGCAGTCCTTTAAAACCTTGAAGTTTTTGTATATTGCATTTGCGATTTTTATAAGATTTCGCTCACCTATAATTGTCGGCGTACCGCCGCCGAAGTAGATTGTATCCACCTCGTAATCCGAGTTTTTGAGATTTGCCTCGTCAAGATGCGCGGTGAGTGCTTTTACATACTCATTCACATCCGCTTTGACGCAGGGTTTCGAATAAAAATCACAGTAATCGCATTTTGTTTTGCAAAAAGGTATATGGATGTATATGCCAAGCGGGCGCACAAGCTCACCTCATTCTACTCATCTAACTTAAGCACCGCCATAAACGCCTCCTGCGGAACCTCAACCGTACCCAGGCTGCGCATGCGCTTTTTACCTTCCTTCTGCTTTTCAAGCAGCTTTTTCTTACGCGTGATGTCACCGCCGTAGCACTTTGCAAGAACGTCCTTACGAAGCGCCTTTACGGTTTCACGTGCGATGATTTTATTGCCGATTGTCGCCTGAACCGGTATCTCAAAGAGCTGGCGCGGGATATTCTCCTTGAGTTTTTCGGCTATGCGTCGTGCGCGCGCATATGCTTTTTCCGTGTGCACGATAAAGCTGAGCGCATCGACTACGTCACCGTTTAGCATAATATCGAGCTTTACAAGGTCTGACTTGCGATAGCCGGTCAGCTCATAGTCAAGCGATGCGTAGCCGCGTGTGCGGGATTTAAGCGCGTCAAAAAAGTCGTATATAATTTCGTTGAGTGGCAGGTCATAATGGAGCTCGACACGGGTTTCCTCAAGGTACTTCATGTCCTTGAACACACCGCGGCGGTCCTGACACAAGTCCATTATATTTCCGACGTAGTCAGTCGGAGTTATAATATTTGCCGCGACAAACGGCTCCTCCGCCCACTCAATCTCGGTAGGTGACGGATAGTTTAGCGGGTTATCTATCATGACCGTCTCGCCATTTGTCTTTTTAATTTTATAAATAACGCTCGGCGCGGTGGTGATAAGGTCAAGATTATACTCGCGCTCCAAGCGCTCCTGAATAATCTCCATATGCAGAAGCCCCAAAAATCCGCAACGGAAGCCGAAGCCGAGAGCTACCGACGATTCAGGTTCATAGCTTAAGGACGCGTCGTTTAATTTAAGCTTGTCCAGCGCGTCACGCAGATCCGGATACTTGGCACCGTCAGCCGGATATACGCCTGAAAACACCATCGGCTGCACCTTGCGGTAGCCGGGCAGAGCCTCGGCAGCCGGGCTTTCAACTCCGGTCACTGTATCGCCCACCTGAGTGTCCTTTACGTTTTTGATGCTCGCAGTAAAGTAGCCTACTTCACCCGCAGAAAGCTCCGCGCACGGCTCCATACCGAGCGGACGCAGGTATCCGCACTCGACGACGTTAAACTCAGCGCCCGTCGCCATCATGCGCACATTCATACCCGGACGGATTGCACCGTCCATAACGCGGATATAGACTATTACGCCGCGGTAAGCGTCGTACTGGCTGTCAAATATTATAGCTTTGAGCGGCGCGGTCTCATCTCCGCCAGGTGCAGGAACCGCCTCGACGACCTTCTCGAGCACGCCCTCGATATTTATTCCCATTTTCGCGGATACGAGCGGTGCATCCTCTGCGGGTATTCCGATTATATCCTCAATCTCATGTATTACGCGCTCGGGGTCTGCGCTGGGCAGGTCAATTTTATTAACCACCGGCACCACCTCAAGCCCATGCTCGATAGCCAGATAAGTATTTGCAAGCGTTTGCGCCTCTATACCCTGCGCAGCATCTACTACGAGTATCGCGCCCTCGCACGCGGCAAGGGAGCGTGAAACCTCGTAGTTGAAGTCCACGTGACCCGGGGTGTCAATCAGATTAAGGGTGTATTCATTTCCGTCCTTGGCGTTATATTGAAGCTTTACTGCACGCGCTTTAATGGTTATGCCGCGCTCGCGCTCAAGCTCCATATTATCTAAAAGCTGATTTTCCATTTCGCGCGAGGTGACCGCATTGCAATGCTCAAGCAGACGGTCTGCCAGAGTGGATTTACCGTGGTCAATATGCGCGATAATTGAAAAATTGCGTATAAGCTCTTTCTTAGACAATTTAAGTTCACCTCATACATTTACAGTTAATAATATTATACACCATTTTAAAATTAAATGGAACAGCAAATACATATTTTTCACACTCTTGGGAAAAGAATAATTTATAACATTTGAAGGGATGCGTAATAATATGTCAAACATAGACGAGAGAAGCATGGACCTGTTAAATGAGCTTTACAAAAATGCGGAAATGGGCATTAATGCCATCAACACTCTCCACGAAAAAGCTCAGGATGACAACTTAAAAAAAGAGCTTTCAGCGCAGTTGCACAATTACCGTGCAATGGAAGCTGAGATTGAGCGCGAAATTCAAAGCCGCGGACGTTCTGCCGACTCTGCGTCTGCACTTGGGCGGTTTGGGCTTCGCGCATCGGTGAAGATGAATCTTATGATGGACAAATCCCCCACACACATCGCGCAGATGATGATGGAGGGTGCCAACATGGGCGTAATTGACCTGACGCGCTCGCTTCACCAGAACGCACAGGTTGACCCGAAGGTGCGCGATTTGGCGGATAAGCTTATGCAGACAGAGCAGCAATCCATCGAAGTTATGCGAAAGTTTTTATAATGCGTGCAAGTACACAAAAAGGATGCAGTCAAACTGCATCCTTTTTTATTATTCTCCGACCGGTACTCTGTCAAACCCGGGTGCGCGTCCCATAAGAGCGCGTTCAACGCTCCAGTAGAAATGGTCCTCGCCTATCTGCTCTAAGATACCGCTGCGTGTTATGGTCTCCATAGCATCCTGGGCGATACCGCTCAAGAACACTTCCTTACCTGAAGAGAGAAGCTGCTCAAGAAGCTCGCTGAGCGCCTGAGCGCCGGATATATCAATATTGGGCACACCGCGCATTGAAAGATATACGGTTTTATATCCCTCGACCTTTGCGGCAATCTCCTCTACCGCCTGAGTATTTGCAAAAATCAGCGGACCTGAGATATATGCGACTATCGCGTTCTCAGTGCGGGATGCAAGCGCTTCGGACTCTACGCCGAGGCGGGACGGATCAACCACGTCATAGTTTATTTTAAGGCGCGACATACGCGCGACCATGAACACAAGCGCGCATACTACACCTATGAGGATTGCAACTGTCAAATCAAAGAAGATGGTAGCAAACATGGTGAGCAAGAATTTAAAGATAGCGCTCTTGAATTTTTTCTTGAACATATACTCAATAGCTTCCCACTCGTTCATGCGCCATGCGGTTACTATAAGGACACCCGCGAGGGCACTCAGCGGAATGCGTGACATAACCGGTCCGAGAACCAGCATGGATATGAGGAGGCCGAGCGCATGGATGATGCCGGTAAGGCGGGTGCGTGCTCCGGACTTTATAGCAACGCTTGTACGCGCAATCGCAGCGGTTGCCGGGATACCGCCAAAGAACGGAACTATGAGGTTTCCTATGCCCTGAGCGACGAGCTCACGGTCACTGTCAAGTCTTACGCGGGTCATACGTCCCGCGCTTGCGCCGCACAGCAGGCTTTCGACCATGCCAAGTGCTGCAATACTTATTGCAGGCGCGATAAGACCGGTAATCTCTGCAAGGTTTATATCCCCAAGGCGCAGACGGTCATCGAGCATAAGGCTCTTGGGGATTTCGCCGACGGTTGCAACATCGAGCTTAAATATCATGCAAGCTGCGGTTGCAAGGATTATGCCGACAAGTGATGCGGGAACCACTGCATTCCACTTTTTCGGGAAAATTATCATGAGTATGATAACCGCAAGTCCGATTATGACGGTGAGCCAATCAGGTGAAAATCCAAGCTGACCGTAGCTCATGAGCTTTTCGACCAGCGAGCCGCCCTGAGAGGTTACGCCGAAGAAATTATCTATCTGACCCGCGGCGATTATAACCGCGATGCCCGATGTAAATCCGGTTA